>CAZMXX010000362.1:0-4271 GCA_964570315.1 uncultured Anaerolineaceae bacterium
TGCTAACAGCCGCTCGTACTCCTTGGCCGGTGCCTCGCGTGCCGCCAAATTCTGATCTGCCGACCACGCCCTCGCAGGTAACGGATGCTCCTCGCCGTATGCGACGTGCCTCCGCCCCTCCACCCGCTGCCCGACTGTCCGGGGGATGCCGATGATTGCGCCTTCGCGGTTGAATTCGTAATCCGGACCAAAGAGTGGATGGGTGCGCATATTGGACACGACAATAGTTTCGCCGGTTCGCGCCACCGTGGCGGTCAAGCCGTCGGGGCGCACCGACGTGAAAGGGGTGTCGCGGTGACCGTCTGCCCATAGTGCCGCGCCGAAAGAGAGCGTCTCCCCGTCATACAAAAAGATGTGGGCATTCAGCGCATCGCCCGCATCGCTCAGGGAAAGGGTCGCGCGCAAAATGGCGTCGAACACGGTTTCCAGCGAGGCTTGTTGCGAAAGTGTCTGGGTGACGGTTTGGATTGCCCGAACTTCGTGCTCCAGAATGCTGTTGCGCCGCAAGCGCCCCAAATGTTCAATAACCAGCCCGATGAAACGCCCGGTGGTTTCCAGCAATTGACGAATCAACGGCGCGAGGGGGGCATCAATGAACCAAATGTTGATGAAACCCAAAAAATCGCCGTTTGCCCGGAGCGGGATGCTGAAGACTTCCGCTGCGCCGATAGCGGCGGCGCGCTGGCGGGTCGGTTCATCCAACTGCGTCCAATCCGAAAGGAAGACCGCCCGATTTTCTGCGCGCATCATCTTCCACAAAACGCATTCGGCGGTACTCAGAATGGGCGCAGCGGGCAACGCCGCAGGGCTGCCGATGCTCGCATGGCAGCGCAATTTGTCGCTGGTAATCAAATAGAACCACAATTCGGCGTGGGGCGTGTCAAACAATGCGGAAAGTTTCGGCAGAACGATGGTGGTCAGTTCATGCAACGAGGTGCATGCTAAAATGCCGGTGGCGAAATCATTTAAGTTTTTGGCACTGAGGGAAGACAAAGCTGACATGTCACACGCTGAACCTGATTTTATACATTTTTATTGTATCTATTTTTTCTAAATTTGTCACTTATCAAAAGTTGGTGTACAACATCCATCATCGGGTTTTATTCACCAATGTCGATAGAATTTTTGCCCACAAACTGCGCCTTGATTGGCGTTGTTCCCATTTACCCAAAAACTCAAAGAAGGGATTTTAGTATGACTGACGCATCAATCCACCCCCAATCTGAACAGGAACTGGAAAATCAGGAATGGCTTTATTCGCTGGATTACGTTCTGGAAAACAGCGGCGCGGAACGAGTCAACGAGCTGCTCCACCTGCTGGAAATTCACGCCCAATCCAAAGGCGTGGAGATTCCGTTTTCCGCGAACACACCCTATGTTAACACCATTCCGGTCGAAAAACAAGCGCCGTTTCCCGGCAGCCGCGCCATCGAGCGGCGCATCAAAAGCATCATCCGCTGGAACGCCATGGCGATGGTGGTGCGCGCCAATCGGGAGGAAGCGGGTATCGGCGGGCATATTTCCACCTTTGCTTCCGCCGCCACGCTGTATGAAGTGGGGTTCAACCACTTTTTCCGCGCCCCGACGGACGACCATCCGGGCGATTTAATCTATTTTCAAGGGCACGCTTCGCCGGGCATTTACGCCCGCGCTTTTTTGGAAGGGCGGCTTTCGGTGGAAAAACTGGAAAATTTCCGGCACGAACTTCGACCGCGCGGCGGGCTGTCCTCTTATCCTCATCCGTGGCTGATGCCCGATTTCTGGCAATTCCCCACCGTGTCGATGGGCTTGGGTCCCATCCAAGCCATCTACCAAGCCCGCTATATGCGCTATCTGGAAGACCGGGGGTTGAAAAAACCGTCGGACAGCAAGGTGTGGGCATTTCTGGGCGATGGTGAAACGGACGAACCGGAAGCGCTGGGTGCCATCACGCTAGCGGCGCGGGAAAAACTGGACAACCTGATTTTTGTCATCAACGCCAATCTTCAACGGCTCGATGGTCCCGTGCGCGGGAACGGAAAAATCATTCAGGAGCTGGAGACAATTTTCCGGGGCGCGGGCTGGAACGTCATCAAAGTGGTGTGGGGGAGCGATTGGGACCCGCTGCTCGCCGCCGATACGGACGGCAGGCTGGTCAAACGGATGAGCGACGTGGTGGACGGGGAATATCAAAAATACACCGTCGCCGGCGGGGCATACATCCGGGAACACTTTTTCGGCACCGACCCGCGCCTGCTGGAGATGGTCAGCCATCTGACCGACGAACAGCTTTCCAAATTGGGGCGCGGCGGGCACGACCCTGCCAAAGTTTACGCCGCCTACAAAGCCGCCGTGGAAACCACCGGCAAACCGACCGTCATCATCGCCAAAACGGTGAAGGGTTACGGCATGGGCGAGAGCGGCGAAGGGAAAAACATCACCCATCAGCAGAAGAAACTGAACGAGGAAGAATTGGCGGCGTTCCGCTCGCGGTTCGGCATCCCCATTTCGGATGAAGATGTCGCCAGCGCACCCTTTTACCGCCCCGCCGATGATTCGCCGGAGATGAAATATCTGCACCAACAGCGACAACGGCTCGGCGGGTATCTGCCCGCGCGCCGTCCCACCGACACCTTCATCACCACGCCGTCGGAAAAGGTGTTCACCGAATTTTACGAAGGCACGGGCGACCGGGCGGTTTCCACCACGATGGTTTTCGTGCGCATTTTGTCGAAATTGCTGCGCGACAAAGATTTGGGCAAGCTGATTGTGCCCATCGTCCCCGATGAAGCGCGCACTTTCGGCATGGAAGCGTTGTTCCGGCAGGCGGGAATTTACGCGCACGGCGGGCAATTGTATGAGCCGGTCGATTCGGACAGCCTGCTCTACTATAAAGAAGCCAAAGACGGGCAAATTCTGGAAGAAGGCATCAACGAAGCCGGTTCGATGTCCTCTTTCATCGCCGCCGGCACCGCATACGCGAATTACGGCATCAACACCATCTCGTTTTTCATCTACTATTCCATGTTCGGGTTGCAGCGCGTCGGCGATTTGGTGTGGGCGGCGGCAGACCTGCGCGCCAAAGGGTTCCTCCTCGGCGCAACGGCGGGACGCACCACCCTCAACGGGGAAGGGTTGCAGCATCAGGACGGGCACAGCCATGTGCTGGCATCCACCATCCCCACCCTGCTGGCATACGACCCCGCCTTCGCTTACGAGTTGGCGGTCATCATCCGCGACGGTATTCGGCGAATGTATGAAGAGTGTGACGATGTTTTTTATTATATCACCGTGCAGAACGAAAATTATCCGATGCCGGAAATGCCCAAACGGAAGGGCATCAAAGCGGGGATTTTGAAGGGTATTTACAAATTCAGAACCTCCCGCAAACGGCGCGCGACCCATCACGTGCATTTGTTCGGCAGTGGTTCCATCATGAATGAAGTGTTGAAAGCGCAGAAAATGCTGGAAGAACGGTACAGCATCTCCGCCGATGTGTGGAGCGTGACCAGCTACAAAGCCCTGCGGCAAGACGCGCTGGACACGGAACGCTGGAATATGCTCCACCCCACCGAAACGCCGCGAAAATCGTATCTGGAGCAAACTTTTGCCAACGAAAAGCCGGGCGTCTTCGTCGCGGCATCGGATTATATGAAGGCGCTGCCGGACGGGATTGCCGCTTGGCTGCCCGGAAAGCTGATTTCGCTGGGCACGGACGGTTTCGGGCGCAGTGAAAGCCGCGCCGCCCTGCGCGATTTCTTCGAGGTGGACGACCGTTTCGTGACGCTGGCGGCGCTCTCGGCGCTGGCGCAAACCGGGCAACTGGAGCCGGACAACGTCGCCGAGGCGTTGAGCGATTTGGACATCAATCCCGAAAAAATCAATCCGATGCACGCATAATAGCCCCGAAGGAGCAGAAAAATGGTTGAATTCATCCTGCCCGAATTGGGCGAAAATGTACTTTCCGGCGATATTGTCGCCATTCATATTGCGGTGGGCGATACCGTTAAAAAAGACCAGATTGTGCTGGAAATTGAAACCGATAAAGCGGTGCTGGATGTGCCGTCGTCCATTGAGGGAACGGTGGCGAAGGTGCTGGTGAAAGCGGGCGACACCGTTTCGCCGGGACAACCGATCTTCGCGGTGGAAGCCACCACGTTGAACGAGCCTGCCCCCTCCATCCCGCTGGTGGAACCCGCCGAGCCGGAACCGCCCGCCCCCCCCGCCGCCCCCGCCCCCGCCCGCCCCGCCCCCCGCGCCCTCCTCCCCGCCACACACGCCTGCGCGCCCGG
>CAZMXX010000363.1:0-4267 GCA_964570315.1 uncultured Anaerolineaceae bacterium
AGCTCCCCCGCTTTAGCGGGGAGAGTGCGTCACCCCTCCTTTTTCAGCATCGAAATAGAGATAGGCAGCCAAAATACTCCGCTTGAAGATGCTGTTGTACGTGGCATCAGGCGATTCAAAGGTGGTAGCGCTGGCGAGTAAGTTGGTCCAATAGTTTTCAGTGGTGGTACGAAGGGCACCGACATCGGCTGTTTTGAACCATGTGCTGGCTTCTTTAATGGTGCTGGTGTAGAGATTTTGATCAACAGAAGGCGTTGTCGCGCCCACAATCAACACATCAACGGTTTCACTGCTAGCCCCAGGAATGGTGAACGCTTTGCCCAAATATCCGGCTTCGGAAATTTGGTAGACTTTGTAGCTGTCAATGGCGGTAGCGGATGTGGTAAGCGTCAACCCAAAATCCATCGTGCGGGTACGTCCGCTGGCGGCATCACCGGGGTCGTGATAGAAAAGTGTGTTTTCCGCGAGCTCGTAGGTAACACTATCATTATCGTTAGACCCATTGATGTCCATATCATGGTAGTAAAGGAAGGTGACATCCTTGCTACTGCTACTCGTATTTTCTACTGTAAAACGTTGGATAACCAACCCCCGGATAGGATTGCTTGAGGTGTCGACAGGGTAGGTAATGTTTTTGGGGACGAATGCATAGCTGGTTACTTTTATAGGTTCGGTTTTGTGAGTAGCTATGGTTTTGATGGTATTGGTATCGGTGACATAGCTCTGGCTGTAAGTCCATGCGCTGGCATCGTTGAGCCAATAGTAGTTGGTGCCGATTTTAAGCCCTGCAATTGATTTATTAATGTTGACCTGAGCACCCTGCGACCCTACACTACCATCGACTTTAATGCCACTCCAAATGCCTAGAGGCACCATCAAGTCGAACAGTGACCCTTGGGCATCAACCTGAGCGAAACTATAGTTGTTGCCGGTGATACCTTCAACCTGATAGTAATCTTTAGCCGGGGCATTGGTGCCGATGGACCAATCTTGCCCTTCCCAGCGATCGACGACACCGTCGTTATTGTCGTCCCAAGCAAAGGTGAAGTTAATTTCAGTATCGCCACTGAATGGTCCAATCGTCGTTTCATTGGCTTCGCTTGAGTTTGAAGAGCCGTTGGGAGTGAACCAAGAGTCGGTCACATTATTCCAATTATCGGTTCCCCAATGCACATACCCGGGCACACCCACTCGGAACGTGAGATAATAGCCATCCGCGAGACGATCAACCTGCGTATTAAATGTCCAAACGTAAGCCGGTTGCACATCCAGATAATCCAGATTGATAGCAGTCGCATCTGTTGCCGCGAACAAGAAAATAACCTGATGTACTCCCGGCGTGAGACGAACAGTGAGGGTTCCGTCACCCCAAGTGTCCCAATCCGCCAACGATTTCATCGTTACCTGCCCCGCGTATTGCCCGTCAACATAGACTCTGCGCGTGGCAGTCGCGCCGGTGGCGTTGGCATAGCGGAAACGGAGCATATAATCATCTTCGGATGAAGCGTTGATAAAGAAAGATACACTATCGTTGGCGACGTCAAAACCATCCACAAAACCGGTGCCGGAATAGCCGAGATGGTTGGTGTTGACACTGACGTTGGTCTTGATGCCATCTTCCGCTTCATAGAGGTTGTTGGCGGGAGCAGAAAAACCACGTTTGATGTAAATCATGTCCCAATATTCCAAACTGGGGACCGTAAAAGAAATGTAATTACCCACCGTGTCACTGCCGGTGGTAAAACCAAGTGAGCTAGTCAGCCCGTGATTAACATCAGGCGAAGCCAAATAGACGCCGGAGACCGTGGCGTTGGTCCCTACATAATATTTGACCGCGAGGTTGGTTTTGGTCACGGGGGTGCTGGCAACATTACGCCATTCATTATCATTACCAACCAGGTTGAGCAGATGAATAATGTCATAGTCGGCATTGCGATTGAAAATAGTCCAAATCGTACCGCCGCTACCATCGCCACTTAGGGTTTCACCACTAATATCAATCCATTGCAACCCATTATCACCATAGGTTATGTCAGGATCGAACAACAAGTTTTCGTAAGCCGTAATGAAATCATATTGCTCTTTCATTGCTGCCTGTAATGAATTCCGCATCTGTTTGCTATTGTTGGGGAAATAGGGATGCCCCAACATCTGGTCCCCTTCTCCCATTTCAATATGGAACGCACCGGAAGCGGCAATTGCAGCATTAGCCAAACGGACGCTATTGTCATCAAACGTTCCTAGAGTCATACTATCCAGGTTGATGAAACCACTATCATCACTATCGCGAGCCAGTTTGATGGTGTGGTTACCGGCGGTGAGCGTGGCTACATAGTAAGCGTCTCGTGCCCAAGTATCCCAATTAACTTGATCAAGGAATTTTATTTGAGCCTGGTCAACACTATCTACATAAACACTCCGGGTATTTGTCGTCCCCGTGTCATTGGCATAGCGGAAAACCAGCGCATATTTTCCATCTTCGGGAACGGAGATACTGAATTCAACATAGTCGCCCGCTTCACCAAACAGGTCAACAAAACCGGAACCGGTGTACCCCAAATGATTTGTATTGACGCCGACGTTATAGAGCGTGGCATCTTCAGCCTCATAACGTGTACCGGCATTCTCATAGTAGTTCATATAGCCCGCCAGTACCATCGCCTTTCCTTCGCTGTCTGTTCGGGATTGGCGGACGAAATCATAGATAGTTTTGTAAGTAGTGCTGTTTCCCCAAAGCTCACTGTAGAGAAAGTCGACGTTGCTATTACGGACAACGTCGTTAACACCCCAAGCGTCAACGCCCCCATCAACCATATTAAACGTCAGTGCATCTTGCCCTGCTTTGCCCGCATTATGATAGGCTAAGGCGCTAAGATGTTCTTTGGCATTATTGACCAAGGGAGAGAAATTGTTGCCCAAGTCAACAACATTACCCCAATAATCATAATAAGTTGTATTCCAATAGTTTCCCATCTGGTCAAGATGAATACCATCGAAATCTGCGGTCAAGACAGCCTCATCATACTGACGGAAAATGTGGTTTTGCCAATTTGTGTTAGGCGGATTGAAAATCCAGAGATTGGTGTTAGGATCGCCATCTCCAAAATCAAAAGCGACCTGGTTTGTATGCGTGGCATCACTAAAAAGACCCCATTGTGGATTTACCCCGGATATTTGTTCATAACCTTGCAGACCGGCATAGATCATAAAGTAGGGTAAAGCAGCCATTTTGTTATCGTGAGCCGCTGTAACCAAATTTTCGATGACCGCATAAGAGAGAGGATTCCCAGCCCAATCGTACCACGGATCATTAATCGTCCCATTGGTGCGAGAGATAACTTGTTCATGACGCCACATCCAATCATAAAACTGCACCGTGTTGATGTGGTAATTTTCAGACAATGTCTCAAGCTTGGCATTACTTTCTGCTTGAGTTTGACCGGGCGAGAAGTTATGGACATAGCCATAACGAGGATAACGTTTCCAGTCGCTGGAAACATCAATGGCAGTTGCGCCTTGGTCGGTTGAACCCGCCAAGACCTCAACATGATACCCTTGAAAATCGGTGGTGGGGACCGTCCAGAGAAAAGTTTTCGTAGTGGTAACACCATTAGAAACCGTTAGTGACTGAGTTGCCGTATAGACTTCGGTTTCCAGATGATCAATATTGAGATAAAGTGTACCGCTCCAGTCCGCCCCGGTTTGGTTATCAATTTCAACCGTAATTGTGGCTGTATCACCCGGATTGTAGCGCGCTTGGTCGGTGTAGACCCGTTGTATCAGCGTACCACCGCTTTGTGCCATAATCCCGGTAATACCCAATAACAAAGCAAGCGAAGTAACCAATAGAATGAAAAATAATTTGCGATTCATTGTCTTCCTCCTCTGAAAACAAGTTTTGAAGAACAGGGGGCGCGGAGAGGTGTCCCTCCCAAAAAAAATCCCCCCTGTTTTCACCCGTACCAGATGTTGTGGTGTACCACCAGCTTATGAAAACGCTCTTCTTAAAAAAGCATCTATTCCAAAACGATTAAATCCCAATAAGCCAACGATGGGATATTGAATTCTATATACTTGCCGCTATCATCTTCCCCCCGGCTGAATGAGAGAGTTTGCCCGGTCGGGTCATCTCCATCCGGGGAAGCCCACCAAAGCCGAGTTAAGGGGAACTCGGTGTAAAGACGGACTTACAGGTCTTGTTGCAATGCCGGGTACGCCAACAGTAATCCGTTACACTCCGGTGGGGCAATTGAGAGAAGTGTAACCA
>CAZMXX010000364.1:0-4256 GCA_964570315.1 uncultured Anaerolineaceae bacterium
ACCCCATTTTACTTGCTAACCGGTTTGCTGAAAAACTTTTGCTCGGGTACTTAATGGCGACGGGGGCACGTCTTTTCCGGCTGAAACGACGCATCAACCTGCGCTACGGCATTTCCGCCGCAGATGACACCCTGCCCGCGCGATTGCTCACCGAACCGCGCCCCGACGGGCACGCGGCGGGCGTGCTCCCCCAGCTCGACGCCCTGCTGACGGAATATTATCGCCTGCGCAACTGGGACACCGACGGCGCGCCCGCCGATTAATCCGGCGTGCCCGTCACAATTTCCACCGGCAAGCCGAACATCGTCATCGGGGTAGTTTGCGTCACCCGAAAACCCGCCCGCTCAACGGCGGCACGCACAAAAATCGGGCGGCAATCCACCCATGCCGGGAATTTCCGGTGCGCCCACTCATACAGCCGCACCATCGCCGAAGCGCGCGCCCCTTTCGCCAGCGACACCACCGCCAGCCGTCCGCCCGGCTTCAGCACCCGCCGAACTTCGCCCAACACGCGCGGAATTTCGGGGGTGTCAAACAATTCCAGGGTAAAACTGATGAACACCGCATCGAAAGCGTGAGTCCGCGCGGACAAGTGCGCCGCGTCGCCGCAAAACAGGTGGGCGCGCAAAAGAAAATCGGCGGCGCGCAACTTTCGCCGCGCCACCGCCGCCATCCCATCCGACAAATCCACGCCGAAAACCGCACCCGTTTCCCCCACCGAGCGCGCCAGCGACAGCAGACATTCCCCCGTGCCGAAACCAATTTCCAGCACCGATTCGCCCGGTTGCGCGTTCAGCATCCGCAGCCCCGCCAGTTTATACGGCTTCTCCGCCGCCGTGAAAAGGTCGTACCGGCGGCTCATTTTGTTGTAAACGAATCGGGCTTCTTTTTTCGAGCGGGTCACGGGGCTGATGTTCATCATGCCAACCTTTTGGGCGATTGTTCTGAATCTGTTCCGGCATCATTCGGCAACTGAATTGTCGTCCAAATCTCCATCGTCAATTCCACCACCGGCTCATAATAATCGGCTATGAGATTCACTTCCGTCAAAATTGCCGTCACCTGACGCCCTTTATCCATCATGCGTGCCAAAATTGTATTTTCTGCGCGAGGGACGTATCCGAGTTTTGTCTCTCCCCAAAAAACTTCAATGGCATTCGCATCATGTGGATTATCCGGTTCACGGCGCAACGTCAATACATCTTCCGGCTGCAATAAATACCAAATTTCATGGGTGTGATGAAATGGAATTCCGGCAACGGAAGAAGTTTGCAGATAGATTCGGTTTTTATGGGAAGTGCGCCGAAGTGACACAAGCATGACTCCGCGAGATTATAGCGAAACAATCGTCCCCAAGCCCATCTTTTCCGCCGCGGAGAATACCGCCGCCGCGGCGACGGCATCCTGCACCGCCACCCCCACCGATTTGAAAAAGGTGATTTCATCCGCATCCAGTCGCCCCGGCTGTGTGCCGTTCACAATTTCACCCAATTCGGCGGCGATTGCCGCGCCGGGAATAATGATGTCGCCCGCTTCGGCGAGGGCGGCTTCCCGCGAATCAACCACCACCCGCGCCCGCTCAACCGTCACCGCATCCACTTCCTGCATCTGCGGGGTGTACGACCCCACGCCGGTGATGTGCGTGCCGGGGCGCAGGTCATTTCCGTCGAAAACGGGGGTGGCGGATGTGGTCGCGGCGATGACAATATCCGCATTTTGAACGGCATGCCGGGCGGAATCAGCCGGAATAACCTGCGGCGGATTCTCCCAGCCGGCAATTTCATCCGCCAGCATTTGCGCCGACTGCCGGGTGAGACTGCGCAGATACACCCGCCGGATGTCGCGCACGGCGAGCACCGCCTGCAATTGCGCCCGCGCCTGCACCCCCGCGCCGAACAGCGCCACGGTGCGGGCATCCCGTCGCGCCAGCAGGTCGGTTGCCAAACCGCCCCCCGCCCCCGTGCGGATGGCGGTCAGACTTGTGCCGTCCATTAATGCGCGGGGCAGTCCCGTTTCGGGGTCGAGCACCAGCACCGTCGCCGAGACAACCGGCAATCCCCGCGCGGGATTTTCGCCATAAACCGAAACGATTTTCACGCCGAGTTCCGCACTTTTATGCAAAAATGCGGGCATCAGCAGGGTCACACCTTTTTCCGTGGGAACGCGACTGCGCAGCGGCACAGTGGCATCGCCCGCCGAAAGCTGCCCGAAGGCGCGGCGCATCGCTTCGATGGCGGCGGGCATCGGCAGTGCCGCCCGAACATCGTCCCCCGATAAAATTCGCAAGTCCATCATTCCTCCCCGCTTTCCAAAATTCTGCCCAAACCGCCCTCCGGCAATGCCGCCACCAGTTCCGACACGGTTTCATCCATACCGGGGATGACCAACGCGGGGGCAATATCCGCCAGCGGGATGAGCACGAAGGCTCGTTCCGCCATTCTGGGGTGGGGAATGGTCAACACGTCGGTGGCTACGCGCAGGTCATCGAAAAGCAGAATGTCGATGTCCACCACCCGGGGACCGAAGCGGATGGTCTTTTCGCGCCCCATTTCCTGTTCGATGGACTTCAGGAAAATCAACAGCGTATCGGGGGCGAGCGCGGTTTCGCCGTGCAAAACCATATTCAAAAAGGGCGGTTGGTCGGTCACGTATGCCGGTTCGGTCTCATACACCGGCGAAAGCCGTCGAATGGCAATATGCCGCCGCAGATGGTCGATAGCGGCGTACAGATTGGTTTTTCGGTCGCCCAAATTACTGCCGAGCGCCAGAAAAATCGAATGGGGCGGATGTTCCGTTTGCGCGTGCATCATCGCCTCTTCCCCCTTTTAAGCCACCGGCGCGCGCTTCAGGTCATACAGCGTGTTGCGCTCGGCGGGAATGCGTCCCATATTCAAAATCAACCGCTCGAATTCTTCGGGGGACATATACTGCCCGTTGGTCGCACCCGCCATGCGGCTGATGCGCTCTTCAATCAGCGTGCCGCCGAAATCATTTGCGCCCGCGTTGAGGCACATTTGCGCCAAACCCGCCCCCATTTTCACCCAACTGACCTGCACATTCCGAATGTCGCGCCCCAGCATCAGCCGTGAAACGGCGTGCATTTTGATGCTCTCCAGCCCGGTGGGACCCGTGCGCGCCAGCCCTTCCGCGTACAATTGCGTATTTTGATGGATGAATCCCAGCGGCACAAATTCGGTGAAACCGCCCGTTTCGCGCTGAATGCGGCGGATGGTGTTCAGATGGTGCGCCCAGTGGCGCGGGGAATCGACGTGCCCGTACATGATGGTGGCGGTGGAAGGCACGCCCACGCGGTGCGCGGTTTTGATGATGTCCTCCCACGCTTCGGCGCTGAGTTTATTTTTGGTGAGCACCCGGCGCACGTCGGTATCGAGAATCTCGGCGGCGGTACCGGGAATGCTCCCCAAACCGGCATCCTTCAATTCGCGCAGAATGTCCGCCGCCGGACGGCGTAAAATTCGGCTGGCATATTGAATTTCAAAGGGCGAAAAAGCGTGGATGTGCATATCGGGCACGGCGGTATGGATGGCATGCACGATTTTCAGATAAATATCGCCGCCGAGTTTGGGGTTCAATCCGCCTTGAATGCAAACCTCCGTGCAGCCCAGCTCGCGCGCTTCAACCGCCTGCTGCACCACTTCTTCAACGCTGAAGGTGTATGCCTCCGGGTCATCATCATAACGGGCGAAGGCGCAGAATTTGCAGCCGGTGTAGCAGACGTTGGTGAAGTTGATGTTGCGCACCTGCACATAGGTGATAACGTCACCGACCTGTTCCTGCCGCAGGGCATCGGCGGCGGCGATGAGCGCGAGAAAGTCCGCGCCCTGTGTTTCAAACAGCGTGATGGCTTCCGCAGGCGAAATATCTTGTCCGCCCAGCGCTTTTTCCAGAATGCGCCCTACCGGCGCGGATACGTTTTGAAATGGGTTCATAGTTTTTAGTTTCAGGTTTTCAGTTTTCGGTTTTCAGTTTCAAGTTTCAGGGTGGCGGTCAGCAATCAGCCCAGAGCGACCGGCTGAATCACCAATCTCCACTTTCTCACCCGCTCACTCGCTCACCCGCCAACTCCCGCGCGCGAGCCAAAATGCGCGGCGCGACAAATTCGGGGCGCAGGTATCGGGCATAGATGGTCAGGCGTTCCCGCAGTTCAAAACCGGCATCGCGGCTGATGCGCGCCAGTTCGTCAATTTGGGGCCACGCCGCCTCCGGGTTGATATGGTCGGCAGTCACAGGCGAAA
>CAZMXX010000365.1:0-4212 GCA_964570315.1 uncultured Anaerolineaceae bacterium
TTAAGGGATGCGCCTAGCTGTGCGCATCGAAGATAGTCTGGCTTTCCAATGTAATTGTACGGGAAAACCAACCGATTTTCGGTATTGCGGCTTACAATCCGGTATCGAGTTTGGATAAATACTTGTTTTGGGCTATCATCTTTGGAGTGTAAATAGAAAAGGAGATTTTTTGTGAAAATAAAACTTTTGCTCATCAGTTTGTTCGTGTTTGTGCTGGCGGCGTGTGGCACACAGGCGACCCCCGAACCCACCGAAGTTCCGCCCACTGACACACCCGTCGCAGAGGTAAATCCCGCTGTTGACCCGGCTGCCGACCCCGCAACCGGGCACACGCTGGAATTGGCGGATAGCATCAAAGAAGCGTATCCCGTCGACCAGATGACCACCACCGACAGCGGGTTGCAGTATATGGTTGTGGAAAACGGTTCCGGCGATACACCGCAAGATGGCGATGTGGTCACCGTGGATTATGTGGCGAATTTGGCGAATGGCGTGGAATTCGACAACTCGTACACCTCCGGGCAGCCGATGGCGTTCCCGTTGGGGCAGGGGCGCATCATTCCCGGTTGGGATGAAGCCGTCTCACTGATGCGGGTGGGCGACAAAATCAAAGTGATCATTCCCCCCGAATTGGGCTTTGGTGAACAAGGTGCAGGCGGCGTCATTCCGCCCAACGCCACCCTGTATTTCGAGCTGGAATTGGTGAAAGTCTCTGCCGGTTCGCCCGAATCACCCACTGATGTTGCCGACAGCGATTACACCGTCGCCGACAACGGGCTGAAAACATTTGACATCACCATGGGCGATGGCGACACTGCCAAAGCCGGCAACATCGTTACCATTGATTACACCGGCTGGCTCACCGACGGCACGAAATTCGACAGTTCGATTGACCGCGCCTCACCCGCTACGTTTGCTTTGGGGCAAGGGCAATTCATCCCCGGCTCGGATGCGGGCATTGAAGGGATGAAAGTCAACGGTGCGCGGCAGATGGTCATCCCCGCCAGCGCCGCCTTCGGCGATGCCGGTATCCCCGGCTTGATTCCGCCCGGCGCGGACATCATTTTGGAAGTCCAACTGCTGAACGTGCAGGAAGGCTCGCCCGATTCACCGACAGATGTTTCGGAAGCCGATTACACCATCACCGATAGCGGGTTGAAATACTACGACTTTGTGGAAGGTGATGGCGCAACGCCGGAAGCGGGTCAAACCGTTACCGTGCAGTACACCGGCTGGCTCACCGACGGCACGAAATTCGACAGTTCACTGGATCGCGGGAAGCCCTTTGAGTTTACTCTGGGGCAGGGACAGGTCATCGCCGGTTGGGATGAAGGCGTGGCGACCATGAAAGTTGGCGGCAAACGCCAAATGGTCATCCCCGGCGATTTGGCATACGGCGAAAGTGGTTTCGGCGGCGTCATTCCGCCCAACGCCACCCTGATTTTTGAAGTGGAATTGGTCGGTGTGAAGTAGAGTTTTTCAGACAAATAAAAAGAGGCTGGTTTGCGCCAGCCTCTTTTTTTGTTGGGTGATTTTTTTATGAAAGGGTCGCTTCTGCCGGTTCATTTAAGTTCAAAATCATCTTTTCATCCCCCCGCCGGAAGGTCAGTCCGTTTTCTTCATCATAGTCCACCAGCACGGTGTCTCCGGCGTGGAATTCTTTGCGCAAAATGCGCACCGACAGCGGCGATTCCACCTGCTTTTGCAGGGTGCGCCGCAATGGACGCGCCCCGAATTGCGGGTCGAAGCCCTGTTCCGCCAGCCAGTTTTTCGCGGCGGGCGTCAGTTCAATGCTTATCTGATTGTCTGCCAGCCGGTCGGCGATCTCTTTCATTTGCAGGTCAACAATCTGCAAAACCTGCTCTTGGGTGAGGGTATGGAAGATGATGATTTCATCAATCCGATTCAAAAATTCCGGGCGGAAGTTGCGCCGCAGCGCATCTTTGATGTCGCGGTTCATCCGTTCATCGTGCAGTGTGCCTTCATCGCCCCGTGCGCGGAAGCCGAGCGTCCCCCCCTTCGGTCCAAATTGTGTGCCGATATTGCTGGTCATGATGATGACCGTATTGCGAAAATCAACCGTGTGCCCTTGCCCGTCGGTGAGCCGCCCATCCTCCAGAATTTGGAGCAGCGCATTCCAGACATCCGGGTGAGCCTTCTCAATTTCGTCGAACAGCACCACCTGATACGGGCGGCGGCGAATCGACTCGGTGAGTTGCCCCCCTTCATCATATCCGACATACCCCGGCGGTGCGCCGAACAAACGGCTGACGGTGTGACTTTCGCGGTATTCGCTCATATCAATGCGCAACAGCGCATCGTCGTCGTCAAACAGGAACCACGCCAGCGCTTTCGCCAGCTCGGTTTTGCCGACGCCGGAGCTGCCCAAAAAAAGGAAACTGCCGGTGGGGCGGCGCGGGTCTTTCAGTCCGGAGCGCGCGCGGCGGATGGCGTCGGAGATGGCGTCGATGGCTTCATTCTGCCCGATGACTCGCTCGTGCAGGCGTGTTTCCATTTGGAGGAGTTTGTCGGCTTCCGTTTCCAACATGCTGGAAACGGGGATGCCCGTCCACATGGAAATCACATCGGCGATGTCGTCCACTTCTACAATTTCATCCAGATTTTTCTCTTCCCGCCAAGCGTCATATTCCGCCTGAAATTCTTCTTCCATACGCAACCGTTCCGCTTTTAATTGCGCGGCGGTTTCCCAATTTTGGCTTTGCGCGGCGGCGGCTTCATCTTTTTTGATGCGCGACAGTTTTTTCTTTTTCGCCTTCAATTCGGGCGGCATGGAATAGATGGCGATGCGCAATTTGGATGCCGCTTCGTCAATCAAATCAATCGCCTTGTCGGGCAAAAATCGTTCGGTGACATAGCGGTGCGAGAGTTTGGCGGCGGCTTCCAGCGCTTCCGGCGAATAGGTGATGCCGTGATGCGCTTCGTAGCGGTGCTTCACCCCTTGCAGCATTTGGATGGTCTCTTCCACCGACGGCTCATCCACAAAAACGGTGGCGAATCGCCGTTCCAGCGCGGCGTCCTTTTCGATGTATTTCCGGTATTCATCCAGCGTGGTTGCCCCGACGCACTGCAATTCGCCGCGCGCCAACGCCGGTTTGAGCATGTTGCTGGCATCCATTGCGCCCTGCGCCGCCCCCGCGCCCACCACGGTGTGCAGTTCGTCAATGAACAGGATGATTTCCCCTTCCGCGCTTTTGATTTCATCCACGGCGGCTTTGAGCCGCTCTTCAAACTCGCCCCGGAAACGCGAACCGGCAATCATCGCCCCCAAATCAAGGCTGAGCACCTTTTTGCCCATCAATATTTCGGGCACGTCTTCATCCACAATTTTTTGCGCCAACCCTTCGACGATGGCGGTTTTGCCCACGCCCGCATCCCCGATGAGGATGGGATTGTTTTTTGTGCGCCGCGACAGCACTTGAATGACGCGCAAAATTTCATCATCCCGTCCAATCACGGGGTCGAGCTTGCCCGCCATCGCTTTGTCGGTCAGGTCGATGCTGTATTTTTCCAGTGTGCGGTATTGCTTTTCGGCGGTGGGGCTGGTGACCCGTTTGCCGCCGCGCATTTGTTTGATGGAGTCCACCACGGCGGCATAGGTGATGCCCAGCTCGCCGCAGGTGCGTGCGGTGGCAGTGCCCCGCTCGGCGACAATGGACAGAAAAAGGTGTTCGGTGGAGATGTATTCGTCGTTGAGCTTCTGTGCTTCCACCTGCGCCTGGTCTAAAATACGTTTCAGGCGCGGGGTGATGTAAACTTGCCCCACCGCCATGTTCGGCATCATATTCACTTTCGGCGAGCGCTGCAAAATGTCGTCCACCCGCTCGCGGAGTTCTTCCGGCTCAACGGCTAAGTCGCGCAAAATATCCGATACCGTGCCTTCCGGTTGTTCCAACAGCGCCAGCAACAGATGTTCGGTGTCTGCCTGAGCGTGTTTGTAGCGTTGTAAAATTTCGTATGCCCGCATCGCCGCATCTTGAGCGCGTTCTGTAAAACGGTCAAATCGCATCATAAAAAGAATTTCCTCTTGCAATCGTTATCGGCAAATGGGCGCAATGCACCCTTATACCGAGATAATCCATCTATTAAAATTATACTCGGTTGTGTTAGAAGATGCTACTATTTAATGTTAGAAGTGTGTTAGAAAGTGTTTTAAAAGTGGTGCAAGGGGTAGAAATGTAGCAAACTATAGGG
>CAZMXX010000366.1:0-4200 GCA_964570315.1 uncultured Anaerolineaceae bacterium
GCGTCCGCCGCCGCGTCCGTGGCCGCGTCCGCGCCCGCGTCCGAGACCGCGTCCGCGCCCGCGTCCGCCTGCCACGGCAGTCCCGCGCCCTGCGCCGCCTGCGCATCCTCATTATTGCGGTACGTGTTGAAAAGCCGGTCGGGGACATCGGCAAAATTCGGGTCGATGGTGTACAGTCGATTCAAAACCACCAGCGTATTCTCAAAGTCGGTGGGGTCAGCGGCATCCAGCGAGAGATAAAGAGAAACCTTCTCCCATTCGCCGGTGACGGCGGGGTCGTTGGGGCGCTCTTCCAGCGCGGCATCAAAGGCATAGAGCGCACTTTGCAGGTCGCCATCGGCTTCAAACCGCAAGCCCAGCTCGAAATTGGCGGTATACAACGCCGCCGACACTTCTCCGGGCTGGAAGGTGGGGTCTACGTCGCGCAATTGGTGGTACAGTTCAATGGCTTGCCGCCAATCGCCTTGCAGGGTGAGCGTTTTTGCCTGCTCGAACAAATCTGCGGCGACATTCCGGCGGGGGGCGGAAGCGGGGCGCGGGGTGGCGGTCGGCTCAACCTTCAACTGCGCCAGCATCTCCCGCGCTTGCGCGTGCGCCGGGTCAAGGGTGAGGATTTGGTTCAACCCGGCGATGGCGAGTTCAATCTGGTTGTTGTCCGCGTATTGGACGGCTTGCTCAAAGAGCTGGTCAATTTGTGCCTGCCGCCGCACCGACCGTTCTTTCAAGCCGTCGTATGCGCCCAGCCCGATGCCGCCCAGAATCAACAGAATCATCAAAATAAGGCTGCTGCATCCCAACCGACTGCGCCACCACGGGCGGCGGTGAGGCGGCAGGTCGTCATCGTCCGGGAGGTGTATCGGCGCGGGGTTGGGGGCATCGCAGGTGGGGCAATGCGTCAATTCGGCGGGGAAAGGCGTTTGGCAATTTTCACAAATAACAGTTGTTTGGTCGGTCATACGTGGTTCTTCAATGAATTTTGAAAGATAATAGCATAATTATGCGGGTTGTCCAATCCGTTTTACGAACCTTCAGCCGTGGGGGAGGGCGTTGCGGTTGGGAATGGCGTAGGCGGCGATTGGTCGCTGGGGCAGATTTTCAGCCCTGCCCAAGCGGGATTGTAATAAGCCGGGTCTTTGTCCAACGCTTTTAAAAGCCACGGGACTGCATTTTCGCACTGCGGCGGACGCAAATAAACATACGACAACCCCAGTTCATAATAATATTCCACCGGGGCGCTTGAAGCTGCCGCCAGCGAGAACGTTTCATCGGTTTTTCCGGCGGCGTCCGGCTGCAAATAACCGACGCCCTCTGTTTTATCGGGCAAAAAGCTGATTTGCACATTGTACGGCACAGCTTGCGGGCGCGGCAGGTTCTCCAGTTGGATGGATATTTCGCCGGTGGGAATGTCGAGCGTGGCAGTGCCGGTGGTTGCCGAAAAGGGAAGGGTGAAATCGAGGTCTTGCGTCGGGCTGGTCAGGTTCACTTTTTCGGTGATGTTGCGGGCAACGAGCTGCCCACAGGTGCCGGCGGCTTCGAGCGGCGGGGCGCTCGACGAGTATTGCACGGGGGCAATCCGGGCGATGAAACGGGCGTTGTCGGTGCGGTCAATCTCAAAGCGTCCCCGCAAAATCGACACATCCTGCACACCGGAAGGGGTTTCAATTTGCGTCAAAATTTCAATGCGTCGCGCCTGCCGCAAATAATTGTGCTCCGCCAAACTGATGGCGGTGGGCAGGATGTTCAACGCTTCTTCATAATTTTGGCGCAGATAGTATATCGTGCCCAACCGTCCCCACGCCCGCGCATAACTGGCATCCACACTGATTGCCTGCTCCAGCGCGTCTATGGCGCGGGTATCCTGCCCATTCGCGTGGAAAGTCCATCCCAACTGGTCGTACCCCACCGCGCTGGCGGGCATCAATTTGATGGCTTCCTCGAAGCGGTCGGCGGCGGTTTCAAACTGTCCCAGCCAGTAATAATTCCGCCCCGCCGCCAGATAATAGGGCGCCAGATTCGGGCGCAGAGTAATGGCGTTTTCGTAAAATTCCACCGCTTCTTTGTACCGCCCCTGCACTTCCAGCGCATAGCCCATATTATGATGCGCTTCCGGGCTTTGGAAATCAACTTCCAGCGCTTTTTGCGCCGTCTGCCGCGCCGGAACCCAGTCGGCTTGGTCGGCGTAAACTTCCGCCAGATAGGCATAACCGGGGGCATAATTCGGGTCAAGTTCGATGGCGCACTCGCACGCATCGAAGGCTTTGCCGTATTCGCCCTCCCAGTCAAGCGCGCGGCAATACCCGGCGAGGTTTTCCGCGCTGTCGGGGTTCAGTTGCACCGCCGTTTCCGCGCGTAAGGTCGCTTTTGCCGTGTCGCCGGTGAAAACCAGCAACGTCGATTGTCGCAGATACGGCACATCGTTTTTCGGTTCCAAAGCGATTGCCTGCTCATAAAAGTTGATGGCGTCGTTTAATTTTCCATCGGCAAACGCAATATCCCCATTGGTGATATAATAATTGGCGGGCAGAGTGGGCGTGGGCGACGGCACAAATGGTTGCGCCCAGCGGGGTTTGGCGCGGATGAACCACAGCCCCAGCAAAATCGCCACCGTGAGCAGGGCAACCCGCAGCACCGAGGTTCGTTGTTTTTTTTCGCGTCGAATGTACATTGACAAATTGCCTCATTCAATTCAATGGGTTAAATTATAGCACGATGAAAACAGAGGGACTAATTTAGAGACGGGGAGAGAAGACAGCGCGCGTGAAACGTGAAACCCTGCAACCCTGCAACCCTGCAAACATGGAACCTGACATGACTTCAACCATTTATCCGTTAACCTTTACCCCCCAACTGCGAGACTATATTTGGGGCGGGCGTAATCTGGAAAAACTGTTCAATCGAGACCTGCCCCCCGGCATCACCGCCGAAAGCTGGGAGATATCCGGGCATCCCACCGCCGCTACGGTGGTGGAAAACGGCACGTGGCGGGGAAACTCGCTGCCGCAGGTGTTGTATGCGCTGGGCGAAAAACTGGTCGGTTCGCGGGGGCAATGGGCGCTGGAGCGCCACAAATTTCCGCTGCTGGTGAAACTGCTGGACGCGAATCGCAATTTGTCCGTGCAGGTTCACCCGCGCGATGAATACGCACTGGCGCACGAAAACGGCGAACTCGGCAAAACGGAAATGTGGTATATCCTGCACGCCGAACCGGGCGCGCAACTCATCTTCGGGATAAAAGAGGGCGTGACGCCCGCATCGTTCCGGCGGGCAATTGCGGAAAACACGCTGGAAACCCAGTTGCACTATCTGCCCGTCAAAACCGGGGATGCCGTCTTTGTGGCGGCGGGGTCGGTGCATGCCCTGTTGCAGGGCACGGTGGTCGCCGAAATCCAACAAAACTCCGATGTCACCTATCGGGTATACGACTGGGGTCGGCTCGGCGCGGACGGACAGCCGCGCCCCCTGCACGTGGAACGGGCGATGGCGGTCATCAACTTCAATCAAATTGAACCGGACGTGGTGACGCCGCAGTTGGTTTTTCAGGGGGAAGGGGTCACCCGGCATGAAATCAGCCGGTGCGATTATTTTGTGGTGGAAAAGGTGTCGCTGGCGGCGGGGGCGGTCTATCGCGGCGCAACCGATGGTTCGACGATGGAAATTTGGGGGACGGTGGCGGGAAACGCCGTGCTGGAAACGCCTGCCGGGGCATCGGTGGCGCTGCCCGCCGTCAAATTCTGTCTCGTGCCGGCGGCTCAAGGGGCGTTCCGCGTTTCGGCGGGCGACGGCGCAACCCTGCTGCGGGCATATCTGCCGTAGGGGGCAACCTTTCACCCGAATAAGAATCCATCCGGAAAATAGTGACGTGTCTCAAATCACGGTAGTCTCCCCGTTAAGTGTTGCGAGTTACCATTGTGCCGAAATGAACCGCGAAGGCGCAAAGAAAGCCAAGTTTTTTTGTTTTCCTGCCTTTTTGCTTTGTGACCTTGGCGGCTTCGCGGTAAATTCAACGTCTGTTTTGCAACAACACCCAAGCGGGAGACTATCCAAATCACAAATGGAACGAATGGACGAACATCACAAATTTTCATTGATTATTTGTGTCATTCGAGCAAGTGTTGCGAGTTGCCATTGTGCCGAAATGAACCGCGAAGGCGCAAAGAAAGCCAAGTTTTTTTGTTTTCCTGCCTTTTTGCTTTGTGACCT
>CAZMXX010000367.1:0-4161 GCA_964570315.1 uncultured Anaerolineaceae bacterium
TCGACGCCACTTGGGACTCAATCTATAACTCGCCTAAAAACTGAAACGCACCCAGAGGATGCTGAATGGTTGCATTATGCAACCACTTGGGGTAGAATAAAGATGGCAAAGAATGGAGGACATAATGCCTATTCTGCACATCAGAAATGTACCCGATGAGTTGTACCGTCGTTTGAAGGCGCGAGCCGAAAGGGAGAAACGCTCACTCAGCGCTGAAGTCACGGTTTTGCTGAATGAAGCTTTGTCGCACGATGTAACGCAGCAAGCCGATTTAT
This sequence comes from uncultured Anaerolineaceae bacterium, assembly GCA_964570315.1. GTDB lineage: Bacteria > Chloroflexota > Anaerolineae > 4572-78 > 4572-78 > JANTHQ01. Next base: position 276 of record CAZMXX010000367.1, read on the forward strand.
TAGACACGATTCGCCGGCGGCGCTCTTTTTCCCCTGCTGCTGCCAATGCCCCTGACAGCCTTGCGCTTTTACGGGAGGATCGTGCGCGATGAAGCACGATTTTGTAGTGGATGCCAGTGTGGGCATCAAACTCTTTGTTGCCGAAGTTGACTCCCACTTGGCTGACCTGTTTTTTGCGCGACTTACCGCACCGCCGACCCGGTTCTACGTCCCGGACCTGTTTTTTGTGGAATGTACCAACATTTTGTGGAAGTATACACGCCGCTTTAATTACCCCGCCAAGAATGCTTTGCAAGACGTAGAGGCGTTGTGCGCTCTGGATTTGCGAGTAGTATCCACAGCCGATTTAATTGGCTTGGCTTTGTCGCTGGCATTGCAATCGAGGTGACGGCTTATGATGCGGTCTACGCGGCGCTGGCGCAAAAACTCAGTGTCCCTCTCGTAACGGCTGATGAGCGCTTGCAATACAAATTGAGGTCCGCTGATATACACGTTCTCACCTTACCGGAAATTTCCGGTTGAGTGAGCAACTAAAAACAAAAATTTGAAACTCGCCCCCTTCAACCCGAAGGGGGTTTTTAATTTCCCCAAAAAGGAGGTAAAAATGTATCAAAAAATAACTGTTATCGGTAACTTGGGCAACTACCCGGAAATGCGTTACATGTCGGATGGCACACCTGTCACCAACTTTAGTGTGGCAACCAACCGCAAGTGGAAAAACGGCGACGGCTCGCAGGGGGAAGAAACGGTGTGGTTTCGGGTGGCGGCGTGGCAGCGGTTGGCAGAAATCTGCAACCAATATCTTTCCAAAGGGCGACAGGTTTACATCGAAGGGCGGCTCACACCGGACAAAGCAACCGGCGGTCCCCGCGTGTGGACGGCGAATGACGGCACACCGCACGCCGGTTATGAAATCATCGCGCTGGAAGTGAAATTTCTTGGCGGGAACAACCGCCCGGGCGCAGCGCGAGAAATAACGCAGGACTCTCGTTCGTCAGCGCCCGCCGTTCCGCCGGTGAATGAAGACGACATCCCCTTCTAGCGATGACTTTCGCAGATGCCTTACGGGCAAGTGCAACGCTGATGGCGTATGCCGCCATTATCCCGCTGGCAGTGTACGCGCTGGAATTTATTATTGACCTGTTCCGGCGGTGAGCCTTTACCGGAAGTACCGTCCCCGTGTTTTCGCGGACTTGGTCGGACAGCGGCATATTGTCACCACCCTGCGCAATGCACTGGCGCAGGAAAAAGTGGCGCACGCCTATCTGTTCACCGGTCCACGCGGCACGGGGAAAACAACTACCGCCCGCCTGCTGGCGAAGTCGGTCAACTGCACGGGGGACGGTGAAAAACCGTGCGGACGATGCGAACCCTGCCGCGCCATTGATGCCGGCAGGTTTTTGGATCTCATTGAAATTGATGCCGCCAGCAACAACGGCGTTGACCAGGCGCGGGAAATCCGCGACCGGGTAGGGCTGGCACCGGCGCAAGGCAGCCGCAAAGTCTACATCATTGACGAAGCGCACATGCTGACCAACGCGGCCTTCAATGCCTTGCTGAAAACGCTGGAAGAACCGCCACCGCACGTTATTTTCGTGCTGGCTACCACCGAACCGGAGAAAATCCCGGACACCATCATCTCGCGCTGTCAGCGACACGAGTTTCAACGGGTGACGCTGCAAGACACCGTTGCCCGGCTGGCACACGTGGCGGCGGCAGAAGGCATTGCGGCGGAGAATGAGGCGTTGGCACTCATCGCCCGGCGCGCTACCGGCTCTCTGCGCGACGCGCTGGGATTGCTGGAACAGGCAAGTGGTTTCGGGGCGGACGCCATCACCGCCGACCTGCTGCGCAATATGCTCGGTCTGTTGCGGGTGGAGGAAATCAGTCGGGTGGTAGACGCCTTCATTGCCCGTGACGCCCAAGCCGGGTTGAAGATTATCAACGCGCTCATCGAAAAAGGGGCGCGCCCGGACACATTGGCGACGCAAGTGCTGGATTACGTCCGTACCCTGCTGCTGGTCAAACACGGGCAATCCGACCCGGCATTGGGCGAAACGGTGATGGCGCAGGCGGCGGCGCAAGCCGACCGGATTGAGACGGCGGATATCCTGCATTGGCTTGATGCGCTGAACGAAGCCGTGCAGCCTGTCAGCCACGCCGTTGCCATCCCGCAACTGGCGCTGGAAGTGGCGGTCACCAAAATTGCGCTGGGCGTTACCCCCGCACCGGCAGCGGTCATTGTCGAAAACGCCGCACCGAGCGCAACACCGCCGCCGGTGCGAAAGAGCACCTCTGCCCCCACACCGCTCCGACCTGTGCCCATCCCGGCGCAACCGGAGCCGGATGTGCCGCCGGTTGCCTTGACGGTGGCAGACATTCGCGCCCGCTGGAAAGATGTGCTGACCCACGCCCGCCGCGTTGACCGCACAATGGAAGCGCTGCTGCGCTCCTGCGAAGCGGTGGCAGTGTCCGATGACACGATTACCCTGGCGGTCAAGTATGATTTTCACATGCGGAAATTAACGGAAGCCCCAATGCTCAAGCAGGCGGCAGCCACGCTCACGGCGGCAACCGGTAAATCGGTCACGGTTTCGGTGGTCTTGAAGACCCGCTGGCTGGTGCGTGAGCAGACCGCCGGTTGGCAAGACCGCGAGCTGGCAGAAATAGTTGCCACCGACCCACTGGTGCAGGAATCGGTGGCGCTCGGCGGGCGGCTGCGCGAACCGGTAGATGCTTGATTTCTGCCGGTATTTCAATTACAATCTATGTGGGGAGGAAAAAGGTGTCTTTTGATGACCTCGTTCGCCGGCTGAGCGTAGACGACTTGCGAACTATCGAGACGCATTACTATCGCGCTCTGGATGCAAGCCGTGGTTCCGGTGATCATTTCGTTTTGATTGGCTTGTTAAGCCAATTTAAATTTCGCGTGTTCAGTTGGGAAGAGGCCGTTGAGATATGTGAGAGTATCATTGTACGGTGGTATCAACTGAATCAATAAAAAATATGGAGGTTTGTATGTCATATACTCCGAAAAGGGGCGATGTAATCAGAATGCACCACTGGCACGGTATTGTGTTGGAGCGTTTTACCGGCGATACCGGAATCATTCTCAAAGTGCAAACCGCACGCAATGTATTTCGCAAAATGCCGCCTGAGCTGATTGAGATCAGCAATGATTCTACCGCTGTTGCCCCCGCTACTCATGCAGACTTGTTGGCAGAAATTGAACAGCACCGGCGGATACAAGACAGTGCTATCAATGCGATGCTGGCAGCAGCCGATGTTGCCGTAGAAGTTGCTTGAATTTTTCGGCACTCCGTTCCGTTAGCTAAAATCAACACGAAACCCCCTTCAATCCGAAGGGGGTTTTTAATTCCCAAAAAACAAGGAGGCAAAAAAAATGAATTTCCATAGAATTTGCGTCAATTCCTCTCCCCCATCAATGGGGGAGTACCCTTGACGCAAATTCTATGGGCGTGCGGTTGCTCGTTTTACAGCAACCATCCGCGGTTGGCGCAACTGGAAAATCTACGAAGGCCCGCTTGTACCGGGTGCGGCTCAAGCAGTTGCTGACCGGGTAACAGCAATCCGAGACCGGATTGATGCCGGTGACGAAACAATATTTAACGAGCGCGGTGATTTTAACTTGTGGAGGACGCATGAAAAAACAGGAAACGGAGAGCGGGAAGATTACCGTTTATCCGGTTATAGGGCAATCGCATACTAAATCGATTTGAGGTAAAATCATCCTCTATTGAACATCAAAAGGAGGATGAGATGGGGCAAAACCCGACTGCTTCTATTCCGGAGCATTTTGCCGATTTAGAGGACCCGCGGGTTGAGTATTTAGTTAACCACACGCTTATTGATATTATCAGTATTG
>CAZMXX010000368.1:0-4152 GCA_964570315.1 uncultured Anaerolineaceae bacterium
CCGCTCAGCAGATACCCCACCGCGACGCCGGGTAAAATTGCATGCGCCAGCGCATCGCCAAAAAATGCCATGCCGCGCAATACCACATACGTCCCCACCGAGGCGCAAACAACGCCCACCATCACCGCCGCCAGCAAGCCGCGTAACATAAATTGGTACGTCAACGGCTCAAGAATTATATCCAGCATGCACCCTCCCTTCGCAAAAAATCATCATACGGTTTATACACCCGGCTACCCGCACCGTCAAATATAAACGGCGTTTGATACATCGGGCGCAATTATTACAACCATTTTCATAATAATTGACAATTTCCATTCCCTTCCGTATAATCTAACCCTTGAATAGCAGGCAAAGAAGTCCGCTCGGAAAAACAGAGCGTCCCACTTCTGAAAGGAATTCATATGACCAAAGTTTTATGGGTAGAAAAACAAATAGACTATGAACCGCAAGGCATTATGTCGATGTCGGCGGTGTTGAAAGAAGCCGGACATGACGTACAACTGACCATCGCCGCGCAGGAAGACCCGCTGGAGATTGCACGCAAATACCAACCCGATGTGCTGGGCTTCAGCACCATGACCGGCTCACAGCACTATTATTTCGACCTGAACCGCGCCCTGAGAGAGGTCATCAAAAAGCCGGTGATGTCCGTGTTCGGTGGTCCCCATCCCACTTTTTTCCCGGAAATGATCAATGAAACCGGCGTGGACGGTGTGTGTGTGGGTGAAGGCGAAGGGGCGATGCTCGATTTGGCGAATGCGCTGGGCAACGGCGGCTTCCACCCCGACATCCCCAACTGGTGGTTCAAAGTAGATGGCGAAATCGTCAAAAATCCGTCGCGCCCGCTGGTGCGCCAATTGGGAACCCTCCCCATGCCGGACCGCGAGCTGATTTACAGCAAGCACCAACCGACCCGCACCAGCCCCATCAAACATTTTATGGCGAGTCGGGGGTGTCCGTACAACTGCACATATTGTTTCAACCATGCGTGGTATCAAATTTATACCCGCGAAAAACGGGGCTACCAATTCCCGGTGGATTGGGTCATCCGTGAAGTGCAATGGGTGCGGGAACATTATCCGCTGGAACAGGTGGTATTTTTGGACGATTTGTTCATCATCTTTGTGGATTGGCTGGAAGAATTTGCCGAGAAATTCCCCAAAGAAGTGGGGCTGCCCTTTTTCGCCAATGTGCGCTCAAACCTGCTGACACCGGAAAAGGTCGCGTTGCTGAAAAAAGCCGGCGCCAACACCGTGAGCATGGGCATCGAAGCGGGGAACGACCGCTTGCGCAACGATCTGCTCAAGCGCAAAATGAGCCGCGACACCATCATCGAAGCGGGACGCATGCTCGATGATGCGGGTATCAACCTGACCTCAACGAATATTCTGGCGCTCCCCACTGCCACCATCGATGATGATTTTGAAACCATGCGCCTCAACGCCGAAGCCAAAGTGAAATACGCGCACGCCTTTTTATTCCAACCCTATCCCGCCACTGAATTGGGCGAATTCACCAAGCAGAACGGGCATATGGTGGGCAGTTTTGAAGACATCGGCGCGATTGCGTGGGATAGCTCAATTTTAGTGCGGGACGAAGCGGAGAAACAGCAGATGGAAAATCTCCAGCGGTGGTTCGCCATCGGCGTGGAATTTCCCTGGATGGAACCACTCTTGCGCAAATTGATAAAAGCGCCGCGCAACAAAGCCATAGATATGCTGTACTGGTGGATTCACAAATTGTTCAAAGGGTGGGCAATCACGCAGCGGGTACACCCCATCAAAATCACCCCGAAGGTGATTATTCAGAATGCCCGCCACTTCATGAAAATGGAAGCCTGACCGCAATTTTCCCCCCAAAGCGCAACCTCGGTTGCGCTTTTTTCTTGCCCCCACTTGCTTCCCAATAGCTTTAGTTTATAATAATTCGTCGGGAAGATATTTTATCGGGAGTTATGCATGACAGCGGACACAGTATTACATTTTCACCCGGATGTTTCTGCCGCGCTGGAAAATCATAAGCCGGTGGTGGCATTGGAATCCACGCTCATCACCCACGGATTTCCCGCGCCCCAAAATTTAGACGTCGCTCGCCAAATTGAACAGGAAGTGCGCGATAACGGCGCAATCCCCGCGACGATTGCCATTCTGAACGGGGAAATCACCGTCGGGTTAACGGATGAGCAACTGGTTGCGCTGGCGAACGACCCGCACGCCCGCAAATGTTCGGTGCGCGATTTGCCGCTGGTGATGGCGCAACGCGCCAACGGCGCCACCACCGTCGCCGCCACCATGGCGATTGCCCACCGCGCCGGACTGTCAATTTTCGCCACCGGCGGCATCGGCGGCGTGCATCGCGGCACAATATTCGACGTTTCCGCGGATTTGCAGGAATTGGGACGCACCCCCATCACGGTGGTGTGTGCGGGAATGAAAGCCTTTCTGGATTTACCGGACACGCTGGAGTATCTGGAGACGTGCGCCGTCCCCGTGCTGGGCTACCAAACCGACGAACTGCCCGCTTTTTACAGCCGCCGCAGTGGACTCCCCATTGATGCCCGCATCGAAACTCCGGCAGACGTTGCCGCCATCATCCGCGCCCGCGATACCATGCAACTTTCCGGTGCAATTTTAGTCACGGTTCCGGTTCCGGCAGCGGACGAATGGGCAGCGGAAGCCGCGGAAGCGGTCATCGCCCAAGCGCAAGCGGAGGCGGAGGCGAAGGGCATCCACGGGAAAGCTGTCACGCCCTTTATGCTCTCCCGCATCGCCGAGCTTTCCGGCGCAGACAGCATGCGGGCAAACATCGCCCTGTTGCTGAACAACGCCCGCGTTGCCGCGCAGATTGCGCGGGCGCTGCACGGATAATCACTCTACCGGCATTTCGGTCGTCTCGGTCGTTTCCCCGTTGCGTGTTGTGAGTAGTCACTGCGACAGCAATGAACCGCAAAGCCGCAAAGCAAGCCAAGTTTTTCTTTGTTTCCCACTTTTTTGCTTTGTGACCTTAGCGGCTTCGCGGTGAGTTCAACGGCTATCTCACAACAACACCCTAGCGGGAGACCACCAGCTTTTCACTCGCCGCAAATAACGGTTCATCGGGTGAAAGTGACGCCGCCATTGTGAGCTCGGTGCGCACTTCATCCGTCATTCCGTCGTTGATGAAGGTTGCCCACCCGCGCAGAAAATGCGCCGTGGCGAGTTCCGGTTTTTCCGCCAGCGCCAAATCCGTGGCTTGGAAAATCCAATCGCGCAATGCCGATTCCCACCCCGAAGCGGGCGTCTCCACCACCAGCGGACTCTCCGCCGAAAAAAGTTCATCCGCAGAATATTGGCGCAGAATGTCCAGCGCACCGTCATAATCCCCATAAAAAATATACGCCAGCAACGGATAACTACTCACCCCGATTTCCTCTTTCAACGCGGTGGCGTGCAGGGTCACCAGCCGTAAATTCCACGCCACGGTAGCATCATCGGTTGCCATCCCCGCCAACACATCCTGCGCCGATTGCGCATCCTTCCACAGCCACGCCTCCGCCAGCGAGACCATTTCGTTATTTGCCGCGCGCAGGTCGGCAGGGGCATCACTGCCCAGTTTGGTCAGTTCCACCGGCGCTAATTCCGCCCCCGTCCAGCGATACACCTGAAACATAGGCAGGTTCACATTGCAAGCGTAGCAAAACACATAGGGGTCGGAGGCGTTCAAAATGACGTCCGGCAGCCCGTCATCATTCAAATCCACAATTTGCCCCACCCCCGGCGAGGCGTTGAAACCGCTCAACGCCAGCGACAAGGTATCACCATCGAATTGGAACAAATTGAAAATACCGCTATGCGCACCCGCGCCCCCTTCCAACCACAACCAAAGGTGCGACGGCTCCAGCGCGACCTGCTGAACGCTGCTTTCATCCACATAATCTGGGTCGGTCAATTCCAGCGAGGCTTTTTGATGCCAGCCGTCGGCATCGTGGCTGAAAATAGCGATGAAGTGGCGGGGTTCGTCGGGGGTGTAACCGTTGAAGCCGACGGAGAACGCCGCCCAAAGCCGCTCGCTCCCGGCGGGCACATCGAGCGCCAACACCTGCACGCCGGTAATCGTCACGCCCTCCGCCGGGGGAACGCCGTCGGGGGGATAGAGCGCCGCCATCAGTTG
>CAZMXX010000369.1:0-4149 GCA_964570315.1 uncultured Anaerolineaceae bacterium
GACGACACCCCCGGCGCGCCCGAACCGCCGCCCCCGACCCCCGCCGCCAAAAAACGGCGCAGTCGGCTGGCATCGCTGGTGAACACCGCTTTTTCGCTGGCGAAAACCACCACCAAATTGACGGGCAAACTGGTGGATGAAAGTCTGGATGTGCTGGCAGACCGCTCGCGACTCACCGATTTGGCGCAACTCGGCGCGGATGGCGCGGCATCGGCGGGGCGGCTTTTCCTGCGCCTGCCCGACCCGCACACACTCTACAAAGGGAAGCTGGGCGTCTCGAAACGCGCGGCATGGTCAAAACCCGTGCCCCTGAAAAACGTCAAAGCCATCGGAAAGGTGATGGGCGGCACCGTGAACGACGTGCTGCTCACTGCCATGACCGGCGCGCTGCGGCAATATATGGAAGAACGAGGGGAAGAAACGACCGGGGTGAACTTCCGCGCTGTGGTGCCGGTCAACCTCCGCCCCACAGAAGATGAGCCGAAACTCGGCAACCAGTTCGGACTGGTATTCCTCTCCCTCCCCGTCGGCATCGCCGACCCCATTGACCGGCTGTACGAGCTGAAACGGCGCATGGACGCCCTCAAAGGGAGTACCGAAGCCGTGGTCGCCTTCGGTATTCTGAACGCCATCGGGCTTTCGCCCAACGAAATCCGCAAAATCATCATTGATATGCTTCAGGCAAAAGCCACCGCCGTGATGACCAACGTGCCGGGTCCGCGCGAGCAGCGTTATCTGGCGGGCGTACCCATGCGGAGTGTGATGTTCTGGGTTCCGCAATCAGGGCGGCTGGGGCTGGGCATCAGCATTCTCAGCTACGCGGGGGAAGTGCGGCTCGGTGTGGCAACCGACGCCCAACTCGTGCCCGACCCGGAACGCATTTGCGAGATGTTCCACGCCGAATTTGGGGAAATGATGAAACTGGTGGAACTGGCGCAAGCGGATGTCTCGGCGCACGCCACCCCCGCCGCACCGGCGGACGTTCGGTGCGCGGCGACCACCAAATCGGGGAAACCGTGCAAAAACAAAGTGGCATCCGGCTCGGAATTCTGCCACCTGCATCAACCCAAATAATCAGTTTATGTCAATAAAACAGCGTCCAAGTTGACGATGCTGCGAATCTGTAATACAATAAAATAGGTGACATAACGTTTTTAGTAGCCCAAAAGGGGGAAATGATGAACGGAAGAAAGTCCCATCGCCAAACAAAAATGTTCGTGTTGGTGCTAATAGCGGCACTGGCATTGCTGGCACTGCCCACGCTGGCACAAAGTCCTGCCAATCTCATCCAAAACGGGAGTTTTGAAGATGGCTTTGTGGAAGGGTTGGGCGTTGCCAACAATTGGAACTATTTTTCCAGCGCAAACGCGAAAGCCGGATTTTACGACGACACCTGGGGTCTGGTGGTCGCCGACGGCGCGCACGCCCAATTGCTCGAACTCATTGACGCCACCTCCAACGACAGCTACGCCGGCATCTACCAAACCGTCACCGTGACGCCGGGGCAGGCATACCAACTCAGCTTCAGCGGACTGGTGCGCTCCGATGAGGGAAGCATCACCGCTTCCAATTACGGTTACCGCATGCAATACGCCATCGACCAAACCGGCAACACCGACTGGCAAGCCGTCTCCAACTGGGTGGAACTGCCGTGGGACGAAGAACCCCGCACCGCCCCCGCCAACGGCTCGGCGTACACCATGCACACCGAAACAACCGTCTTCACCGCCACCACCACCGGCGTCACCATCTTCTTCCGCGCGTGGAAAAAATGGCCCGACAACCACGAAGGCAACTACGACCTCGACGCGGTTTCGCTGGTTCCCTTCGCCGGAACAGCGGGCACAGCCGGGGCAGTACTGCCGGAAACGGGCGGCGAAGCCACCGGCACATCCAACTTGGGAACCATCGCCGGGGTGGGCAGTCTGCTACTGCTGGCGTTACTGCTCGCCGGGGCATTCATCAACCAAAAACGGCAGCAAAAAGATGCATAACCCCAAAGGGGGAAACTTATGAAATCCGTAAAACCTTTTTCCATCTTGTTGATTGGGATGCTGGCACTCGCGTTGAGCGTCAGCCTCGTCACCGCCGATTCACCCGCCAATATTAATTGGTACGTGCAATATTACAACAATCCGCATTTGGAAGGCGCACCCACCGCCACCGGCAACGAAATCGGCATCAACCACAATTGGGGCGCGGGCGCACCTGCCACCGGCATCAACGCCGACAACTTCTCGGCGCGCTGGACGGGCAGCCGCAGCTTCGATGCGGGCGTGTATGAAGTCTCGGCAACCACTGATGACGGCGTTCGCGTGTGGGTTGACGGCACGCTGGTGATTGACCAATGGCGCGAACAATCGGCGACGACGTTCAAAAAGCAGGTCTATCTGTCCGCCGGAGTGCATCACTGGCAAGTGGCATACTTTGAAGCGCAGGGGGATGCGGTCATCCAATTTGACCTCCAATTGATTACCCCCGATACCACCACCGGCACCGCGTGGACTGCGGAATATTTCACCAATCCCGATTTGTCCGGTTCGCCCGCCAAAATCCTCACCGAAAGCGCCATCAATTATGATTGGGGCACGGGCGCACCCACCACCGGCATCCCCGCCGATAATTTCTCGGTGCGCTGGACGACCAACGCCGATTTTTTGGGCGGCACATACGATTTCAGCGCCACGGTAGATGACGGCGTGCGGCTGTGGATTGACGGCGTGCTGGTGATTGACCAGTGGCGCGAGCAAGCCGCCACCACCTTCACCGTGCGGCGCACCCTCAACGCGGGGTCGCACCGGGTGCAGATGGCGTATTTTGAAGCGGGCGGCGTCGCCGTGGCAAAACTGCAATGGCAGCTCGCACCGGGCGGCGGAACGCCCACCCCGACTCCCGCGCCCACCCCTGTTCCCGGCTCGGAAATCTTGGTCGATAACCTCGACAGCGGTTTTCTCTGGGGCGGGTTGTGGCGCAACCGGCATACCGCGGCAGGCGGGCAGAAGTTCAGTTATTTCTGGACATACAACACCACTTTTTATCCCGAAAATTACGGCAAGTGGACACCGTCTTTGCCGCACAGCGGAAATTATGAAGTTTGGGCATATGTTCCCGCCATGCCCGGCGCATCCCGCAACGTGCGCTACCGCGTTCTGCACAACGGTACACGCTCCGATATGATTGTGAATCAACTGACACGCGGCAACAGTTGGGTCAATCTGGGCACATATTATTTCAACGGCAGCAACACCGGCAAGGAATTTGTGCTGATGTACGACAATACCCGCGAAACCTACATCAGTCGCACCATCGCCTTCGACGCGGTGAAATTCATTCCACGCTAAACTCCGTATGGGGCACGATGCATCATCGTGCCCCTACTTTTTTCCCCCACCTTTGACGTTCTTTTGCCACAAACGTATAATACCCGCCGAAACCCATGGGTGCGGACGATTTCCCATCCCCGCACCCCAAAGGATCTTTTCTGTGAGCATTTTTGAGGAAAACTGGTACGCTGAACCGTTTGAAAAACAGAACAAATGCGGCACCGACGGTTGCGACGGTGAAGACTGCGATTGCGATTGCACCTACGGCTCGATGAGCGAACCGGAAGTGCTGCCACGCATCGAAGAGATTGCCGCGCTTTTTCCCGATGAATGGCTGGCGTTCATTGTCCCCCCCGCCGAAGATGACGATCCCGCGCCGACCCACGGGCGGCTGGTGGCGCACAGCCCTCACCCCGATGCGATTTTCGATGCGGCAAACGCCGTGCTGTGGAATCAGTGTGTGTACACCTTCTTCAATGGCGATTTTGAGGCGATGGAAGCCAGCTATGGCGATACGCTTAATGATGAACCGCGCCCCATTCCGCAACCGACCCCCGACGCATACATCCCGATGACGGAAGCGGAAGTTGTCCCCACCGGGTTGATTGACCTGATTCACTCGGCGCTGGATAAACTGTATGAAACCCCGCCCCACACATCGGAGGCAATTCGCCGCCTGCGCATCGCCAAAGTTCGCGCCGGCTACAATTCCGACAGCCCGTTGCATCCCATTTTGGATGCCGCGCTCGACGGGCTGGAAGTCGCTGAACCAGACATCCAAGCCGTCATTTGGCATTTGGAAGAAGACCTTTCCGCCTTTAAAACG
>CAZMXX010000370.1:0-4134 GCA_964570315.1 uncultured Anaerolineaceae bacterium
TTCCCAGCGCGCGGAAGAGGCGCTGTCGGGCAGCAACACGGCGATACTGCCTTCCGTGGCTGTTTGTGCGGGTTGGCTGCCGCCGCTGTCGGCTGGCGCGGCGGTCGGTGTGGCTTTGCTGCCGCAGGCGCTCAAACCGATTGCAAAAATCAGTAGGGTTAATAACACAAGTACTTTACGCATCATTTTTCTCCTCTTGCAGAAATTGGGGGTAGTGGGGTGCTTGCCGCGTACATACGCAAAGAACCGCCAAACGAGTATATCGTTTGCGAGTCTCCCGGCAAGCTGAAAACTTACAATAAACGTCCGCAGTATTCTTTCAGTTGCCACCTCCTCGTTGATTGTGGGTTGTCTGGTGTGCGGAAATCAGCACAATCGATTAAAATAAAAATATGTTGATTAACAGCATAACATAGGCTCAAAACAATTTCATCTCAAAATCCCCCAATTCCCAATCGGAAATCCCCCCACAAGATTAGGGGATTTCCCCCATTGCAATCGTAGAAAATCACATATAAAGGTGCTATAATGGACTTATGAAAAAAATCCGCATTTTATTGGCAGACGACCACGCTGTCGTTCGCGCAGGGCTTCGCAATGCGCTCAGTGAGCTTCCCCAATTGGAATTTGTGGCGGAAGTGGGGGATGGACTTTCGCTGGAAGCCGCGCTGGCGGAAACTCGCCCCGATTGTCTGCTGTTGGATATTACCATGCCCAATTTCGAGCCGCTGACGGCAATCCGCGCCATTCGCGCCCGTTACCCCACGCTGAAAATTTTGGTGGTGAGCGCATACGATGACGATGTGTATGTGCAGGGGTTGCTGGCAGTGGGGGTGGATGGATACCACTTGAAAGACCAACCCCTCAGCGACCTGCGGCTGGCGTTGCAACGGGTGCTGGCGGGAGAGAAATGGGTCTCAAGCCGTTTGCTGGACAAATTGGTGGGGGGCGCCACGCCGCCTGCCTCGCCTTCTACGCCGCTCACCGCGCGCCAGCGGGAGATTCTGCGGTTGTTGCAGGCGGGGCTGGACAACCAATCCATCGCCCGAAAAATAGGGTTGAGCGTCAAAACTGTTGAGAACCATCTGACGCGATTGTACCGCCAATTGGACGTGCAAAGCCGTCTGGCAGCGGTGACGCTCCTTTCTCAGCACCCCGAACTGCTGGCGGTTCCCGGCGCGTCAGTCCGCGCCATACCCGATGCGCCGCCCGCTTACGGCATCGGCGACATAACCACGCTGCTGGTGGACGACAACACCCGCTACCGCCACCAATTGCGCCGCATCATCGGCAGGGTTTGCCCGCGCGCCCTCATTTACGAAGCGGGAAACATCACCGAAGGGGTGGAAATTGCGGAGCGTGTCTCCCCGATGCTGGTTTTTGTGGATGTTGTGCTGGGCGATGAAAACGGCATTCTCTGCGCGCGCCGCATCAAAGTGGTGTCGCCCAAATCGCGGGTGGTGCTGATAAGCGCATATCCTGACCGTGAATTTCACCGTTTGGGCTTGGAAGCGGGCGCGACGGCATTTTTGGATAAAAAAGATTTGGATGCCGCCGCACTGGAGCATGTCATCAATGATTTAATCAGATAATTTCACACAAGGAGTCGTTAAAAATGTATTCCCCAAAACCTGAACATAAATTCACCTTTGGGTTGTGGACGGTGGGCAACGTCGGGCGCGACCCGTTTGGCGAAGCCGTCCGCGAGAAAGTTTCGCCGGTGACGTTGGTGCATCTGTTGGCGGATGTGGGCGCATACGGGGTGAACTTTCACGACAACGATTTAGTCCCCATTGATGCCACCCCGTCGGAACGGGACAAAATTGTGGCGGATTTCAAACGGGCGTTGGATGACACCGGCATCGTTGTCCCCATGGCGACCACCAATCTCTTTTCCGACCCTGCTTTTCGGGATGGGGCGTTCACCAGCAACGACCCCCGCGTGCGGGCGTATGCCCTGCAAAAAACCATGCACGCGATGGATTTGGGCGCGGAACTCGGCGCGGAGACCTACGTTTTTTGGGGGGGGCGCGAAGGTACGGAGACCGACGCGGGCAAAAATCCGCTGGACGCGGCGAAATGGTTTCGGGAGGCGTTGAATTTTTTGTGTGAATATAATTCGGCGCAGGGTTACGGCTTGAAATTCGCGCTGGAAGCCAAGCCGAACGAACCGCGCGGCGACATCTATTTGCCCACCACCGGCGCGATGTTGGCGTTCATCGAGACGCTCGACCACCCGGAAATGGTCGGGGTGAATCCCGAAGTGGCGCACGAACAGATGGCGGGGCTGAATTTCATGCACGCCGTCGCGCAGGCGTGGGACGCGGGCAAATTGTTCCACATTGATTTGAACGACCAGAATTTTTCCCGCTACGACCAGGATTTCCGTTTCGGCGCGCACAACATCAAACAAGCCTTCTTTTTGGTGAAATTTTTGGAAGATGTGGGTTACGACGGCAGCCGCCATTTTGACGCCCACGCTTATCGCACCAGCGATTACGAGGATGTGAAAGCCTTCGCGCGGGGCTGTATGCGGACGTATCTCATCCTGAAAGAAAAGGCGGAACGCTTCAACGCCGACCCCGAAATTCAGGCGTTGCTGGCGGAAATCACGGCGGATGACGGCGCGATGGCGGGTTTCGGCGGGGCGTTTTCGGTGGAAAAAGCCGCCGCGCTGAAAGCACATACCTTCGACCGCGCCGCGTTGGGCAAACGGGCGCAACCTTACGAGCGCCTCGACCAGCTCACGGTGGAATTGCTGCTCGGAGTGCGTGGATGACCCTTTTTCTCGGCATTGACTGCTCAACCACGGCGACCAAAGCCCTGCTGATGGATGCCGGCGGACGGGTGCTCGCCACCGCTGCGACCCCCTATCCTTTCGATACCCCGCGTCCGCTGTGGCGCGAACAGTCTCCCGATTTGTGGTGGACGGGTGCACAAAAAAGTGTCCGCGCAGTGCTGGCGGAGAGCGGTGCCGCCCCGGCAGCGGTGGGCGGCATCGGGCTGACGGGGCAGATGCACGGGCTGGTGCTGCTCGATGCGGCGGGGGAAGTGTTGCGTCCCGCCATTTTGTGGAACGACCAGCGCACTGCCGCCCAATGCGAGACCATCCGGCGGCGGCTGGGGACATCGAAAGTGATTCAACTGACCGGCAACGACGCGCTGACCGGCTTCACCGCACCCAAAATTTTGTGGGTGCAGGAAAACGAACCGGAGATTTTTGCGCGGGTGGCGCATATTCTGCTCCCCAAAGATTATGTCCGTTTCAAATTGACGGGGGAATTCGCCACCGACAAAGCGGGCGCGGCGGGAACGCTCCTCTTCGATTTAAAAGCCCGCGATTGGGCGGCGGAGATGCTCGCCGCGCTGGAGATTCGCCCCGAATGGTTGCCATCCACCTTTGAAGGGACGGCGACGACCGGCGTACTGTCCGCAACGGCGGCAGATGCGCTCGGATTGCCGCCGGGCATTCCGGTGGTGGCGGGCGGGGGCGACCAAGCCGCGCAAGCCGTCGGTGTGGGTGCGGTGGAAAAAGGCGTTGTCGCGCTGACACTCGGCACGTCGGGCGTGGTTTTCGCCACCACCGATGCGCCGCTGGTGGAAAAAGATGGACGCTTGCACGCTTTTTGCCACGCCGTGCCGGACAAATGGCATTTTATGGGCGTGATGCTCAGTGCGGCGGGCAGCCTGCAATGGTATCGGGACACCTTCGCGCCCGAAACCGACTTCGCCGCGCTGGTGGCGGAAGCCGAAACCGCGCCCCCCGGCTGCGACGGGCTGTTTTTCCTGCCCTACCTCACCGGTGAGCGCACGCCGCACCCCGACCCGCTGGCGCGCGGGGCGTTCATCGGGCTGACGGTGCGCCATCGCCGCGCGCACATCACCCGTTCCGTGCTGGAAGGGGTGGCATTCGGCTTGAAAGACGGTTTCGAGTTGATGAAAGCGGCGGGGATGGACGACATTTCGCAGGTGCGGATATCCGGCGGGGGCGCAAAAAGCCCGCTCTGGCGGCAAATTCTGGCGGACGTGCTCAACACCGAACTGGTCTCGGTCAACACCACCGAAGGCGCGGCGTTTGGCGCGGCACTGCTGGCGGCGGTCGGGGTGGGGGTGTATGGGGATGTTGTTTCGGCG
>CAZMXX010000371.1:0-4121 GCA_964570315.1 uncultured Anaerolineaceae bacterium
CGCGCTCTTTGCGCACTACCATGGTCACTTTGCTGTGCGTTTTCAGCCCCAGCAACCCGTAAACCACGTGGACACCCACCCGCTCCAGCGCGCGCGCCCAGCCGATATTGCTTTCTTCATCGAACCGCGCTTTCAATTCCACCAGCACGGCGACCTCTTTGTCATTTTCACGCGCTTCCATCAAGGCTTTGACGATGGGCGAATCGCGCCCCACCCGGTACAGCGTTTGTTTGATGGCGAGCACCTTTGGGTCGCGGGCGGCGGTACGCAGAAAATCAACCACCGGCAAAAATGAATCGTAGGGGTGATGCAGCATAATGTCATGCTGGCGGATGGCGCTGAAAATGGCTTCCGGCGCGGGCAGCGTGCGCAACACTTGCGGAACCACCGGCACATACGCCGAATCCTTCAAATCGTAGCGGTCGATGGCGTACAGCCCCATCAAATCGCTGAGGTTCAGCGTGCCGTCCACGGCAAAGACATCTTTCGGTTCGAGCCGCAAATTACGGCTCAACAGGTCGCGGATGTGTTCCGGCATGGCGTCATCAATGGTCAACCGCACCACCGACCCGAACCGTCGCCGCCGCAATCCCGCCTCAATGGTCTTCAGCAAATCCGAGGCTTCATCTTCCTGAATTTCAATATCGGCATTGCGGGTCACTTTGAAGGGGTAGGCTTCCAGAATTTCCAACCCGGGGAAAAGGTGGTGCAGGTTGGCAATGATGAGTTGTTCCAGCCAAACGAAGTGGAAACGTTTGTATGCCAACTTCTGCCCGGCGTGCGGCACGGGGACAAAACGGGGCAGAGAGTTGGGAACTTTCAGACGAGCGAAATGTTCGCCTTTCTCCGGGCTATAGACGCGCACCGCCAAATTTAAACTCAAGTTGGAGATGTGCGGGAACGGGCGACCGGGGTCAAACGCCAGCGGGGTGAGTACCGGGAAAACCTCATCCATGAAAAAGCGGTTGGCTTTCAACCGTTGCTTGCTGTTCAGCTCATCGAAGTTGTGGATTTTCACGCCCACGGCTGCCAGCGCGGGGAGCAGGTCATCCCGCAGCAGATGTCGCACGTCTTTCAGCATGGGTTTCAATTTTTTGCGAATGGCGGTAAGTTGTTCGGCGGGGGTCATGCCGTCCGGCGGGGTGCGCACCACCCCCGCGCTCAATTGTTCCTTCAAGCCGGAGACGCGGGTCATAAAAAATTCATCCAAATTAGAGCCGAATATCGCCAGAAATTTCAGACGTTCCAGCAGTGGATGGCGCGGGTCTTGCGCTTCTTCCAGCACCCGACGGTTGAACTCCAGCCAACTCAACTCGCGGTTGAAGTAAAGATGGGGGTCGGATAAATCACCGTTGGACTGGCTGTTTTCATCATACACAACGGCATCTGCCGGTAGTTTCACCGGGGTAGATGGCGCATTTGTTTTTATTGCCGGTTCCATATCATTCCTCGCAATGTAAGTTACCGAGATTATAGCACGAATGTCATTAAAAAACGACCAAAATCCCAAAAAAGTGGGTGGAAGTGTTGCATCTATTTTTAATTTATGTTAAACTAGCAGTGACAAGTACCAAAGTACCGTACACCCTACGAATGGAGATTTTTATGAAACGCCTGCATTTGTTCATATTGTTGGTCACGTTGGTGGCACTGACGCTCGCGGGATGCACGCGCACCCGCTCGGAACTGCCATCGCAAGCTCCCGGCGAAAATCAACCCGCCTCCGATGAAAGCGTGCTGGATGATACCGCGTCGGTGCTGGTGAATCCGCCCGGCGAAAGTTTTGTGCCGGGTGAAGTGCTGGTTAAATTTACAGAAGATATTGTGCCAGAGCTGCCCAAAGAACGCAAAGAAGGGATCCAAAGTCTGACGGTGGGCAGTAAAGTGCTGGATGACCTCTTCGCCGATACGGGGGTGACGGGGTTGCGCCCGCTGCTCAGTCCCATCGCTCAGGTGACGGGAGAGAGCTTTGAGGCGCTCAGCGCGAAGATGGACGGGGCGCAGCAGTTTTATGTCGCTTCTTTCAGTGCGGATAAAGATATTTCGGGCGTGATGGCTGCGCTGGCGGCAAACAAACATGTGGAATACGCCGAACCGAATTATGTGGCTTACGCGGACGGCATTCCGCAATACGCAACCCCCAACGACCCGTTCTTCAATTATCAATGGAATATGACCGCGCTGCAGATGCCCGCCGCGTGGGATGTTGCCACCGGGCAGGGCGTCACCATTGCCGTGTTGGACACGGGCGTGGCATTTGAAAATTATCAGGCGTTCCGGGAAGCCCCCGATTTGGCGAGCACAACCTTCACCGCCGGATACGATTTCGTCAACGCCGACAGCCACCCCAACGACGACAACGGGCACGGCACACACGTGGCGGGAACTCTCGCCCAAAGCACCAACAACGGTGAGGGGGTCGCCGGCGTGGCATACAACGCCAAAATCATGCCGGTCAAAGTCCTTGACTCCCTCGGTCAGGGGACATATGCCGGCATCATTCAGGGCATCAATTATGCCGTCGCCAACGGCGCGGACATCATCAACCTGAGTTTGAGCGGGTTTAGCGGGTCACAAGCGTTGCAGGAAGCGGTGGACAATGCCCGCGCGCAAGGCGTGCTGGTCTTCGCCGCCGCCGGGAACAATGGCGGCGCGGTGGAATATCCCGCCAAATACGATAGCGTCATCGCAGTGGGTGCGGTTCGGTACGATAACAGCCGCGCCCCGTACAGCAATTTCGGGGCGGAATTGGATGTAGTTGCCCCCGGTGGCGACAACACCGTTGACCAGAACGGCGACAGTTTCGGGGATGGTATTGTGCAGCAAACGTTCCACCCCGGCGAAATCAACACCTTCCGCTACCTGTTCATGGCGGGGACATCAATGGCAACCCCGCACGTGAGCGGCATCGCGGCGTTGCTGCTGGAGAAAGACCCGTCCCTCACCCCTGACCAGTTGGAAGCCGCGCTGAAATCCACCGCGATTGATTTGGGTCCCGCCGGGCGCGATGACGAATACGGCGCGGGACTGGTGCAGGCGGCGAGCGCGCTCGCGGCGATTGGCGGCGGAACGCTCCCGTTGCCCACCGCAACCGCAACATCCGCACCACCGACCGCCACCCCGACCCCGTCATCACCCGTCGCCACGCCGACCGCCACCGTGCCGGGAACCATCGCCACTCCGACAACGCAGCCGCCGACCGCCACCCCGACCGCCGGCGCTCCGACACCCACGCCGGTCACAGGCGACCTCATCAAAAATGGCGGTTTTGAATCCGACTCCGATTGGGTTTTTGTGGACACCGTGGTAGATGGACGATACAGCACCGCGCAGGCACACAGCGGCAGCCGTTCGGCGCTGGTGGGTATTATTGACCCGACGCAGGACGCTTTCTCATTCAGTTCCGCCGCGCAGAAAATCACCATTCCCGCCAATGCCACCGCCGCGACGCTCAAAGCGTGGGTGTATCCGGTCAGCACCGATATTCCGAGCAATGATGTGCAGGTGACGATGATTTTGGACTCGAATTTCCGGGTGCTGAAACAATTGAACACTATGCTCGCCAACGACCAAACGTGGCAGGAACAGACCTTCGATGTGACGGCGTTCAAAGGGCAGACGATTTACGTCTACTTTGGCGCGGTGAATGTCGCCGTGAATGGCAAAGTCACCGGCATGTATGTGGATGATGTATCGCTGGTGGTCACGCAGTAATTTTCCGGCACACAAAAAAACCCCGCCTCGCAATGAGACGGGGTTTTTCTTTTTGGTATTGTGGCGGGATAGACGTTAAACTCACCGCGAAGCCGCTAAGGTCGCAAAGCGGGAAAGTGGGAAACACAGAAAAACTTGGCTTGCTTTGCGCCTTGGCAGTTCATACCACCACCGTGAAACCTTCAAATTGCGGCGGTCCCAAAATCAGACCCGTGCCGCCCCCGGCGCGTCCGTGCGCTTTGCGGAACGATTCCGACTCCGTCCACGCCTTAAATGCCGCTTCCGACTCCCATTGGGTGTGCGTCGCAAACAGGGTGAAATCATCGGCAGATGCGCCCTGCACCAGATGAAATTCCACAAAACCGGGCTCATCTTCCAAATACGATTCCCTGTTTTTCCAGATTGAT
>CAZMXX010000372.1:0-4116 GCA_964570315.1 uncultured Anaerolineaceae bacterium
GGTAGGGGGTGGGTTCGGCGGGCGAGCCGTCACTTTTTTTGAAGACATCTTCGCTGTTGCGGGTGAATCCGCCGCAATTGGCGGAATAGACCGCATCAATGGGATGACGACCGTACAACATCACCAGCCCGCCGGTGGCGAGAATCGCTTTGTCGGTGGCGGGGTGGATTTTGTCGGGGCGGTAGTTTTGGTCAACGTCGGGGTTGGTGCTGATGTCGAAGCCTTTTTGCAGATAGCGCGCCCGTCGGATGGCGTTGGCGGCGTATGAACGGGCGGCGATTGCCTGCGCCTTCAGCGCTTCGGGATGCCACGTGGCGGGAATCTCTGCTGGAACCACGCCGCGCAGATATTGCTCCAGCGACATGGTTTCAATGCGCCCGTCGTTGAATTTCACCCGGATGTCTATGCCCGCAAACGCATCCTCGGACGGGATGGCGGCGGCAGGGGGTGCGGCGACGGTATCCGAGGGGGGAATGCTGCCCGGCAGAATTTCGGGCAGTGCCGCCAATCGTTGGGTGAAGGCGGGCAGGTCGTCAATATATTGCGTCCAGACATTGAAAATGCGGTTGGGATCGGTGGCGGGGTCTTCCCACAGATAGAATGTCAGCGCCAGCACGCGGGCATCATTGAGGGTGTGCTGGCTGAAAAAGGCAATCTGCTCGAAAAAATCGGGGTCGTATGTGGCGAAATTCGCCGCCCGCGCGATGACGACTTGGGCATCAATGTTGTATCGGTTTTTGAACAACGCCAGCACCCGCCGCCAGCGAAAGGCGTACCATGCTGATTGCGCCGGATTTTCCAACTGTTCCCGGTGCGAGCCGGTTTCATCGCCCCAATAGGCATGCACTGCCACCCGGTTGCCGAAATATTTCCGCACCGCCTGCGCCAGAAAATCGTAGCCCGCAAACGGGTCGGAGATGTTGCCCTCGGCATCGGGTGTGCCGTCTTCATGCCGTCCGGGGGCGAAAGGGGGCGCCACCAGCCGCATTTCCGGCGCGAGGGCGTTCACAATTTGCGCCACCCGTGTTATCCACCAGCCCGCGCTGCGGTAAAACTGCTCGCTTTCAAAAAGCGGCTGGCGCGCCGGGTCGGTTTCGCCGTTTTGGGAGAAGAGATTCATCTCTTCGGCGAAAATGACCAGCGGATTCAGCGGGCGAATTTCCGCCCACGCGGCGGCGATTTTCCGCGCAAAGGTGACGGCAGATTGCTCCAAATCGGTAAACCAGTCGCGGGGATGCTCAAAGCGCACGATGATGGTGGCATCGGGGTGTTGTTTTTTATATTCAAAGATACGGTTTTGCCGCAAATACCGAACATCGCACGATACAGCCCCCGGTTGCCAGCTCAGCATCAAGTTGGCATCGGTGGGCGTGCCATTCACGGCAACAATACCGGGTCGGCGCATAGAAGCCCTCAGTCGTTTCAATTTGTTACCATAATGATTATGTCACAAAAGTGTCGTTTCGGCAATGGGAAAAAAGGAAAGTCGCCTGCCGTTTGCGGACAAGTTGTGCTATAATCAATGGCAACTCACCCGAAACGATCGGAGGCAAAAATGGAACGGTATCGAGTTCAGCCCAATACGCACGTGAAATTGAAGGACTGGGACCCCAACGACAAAAGTTTATTCCCCGATGGCGGTAAAAAGAAGGGGCGAAAGGCGCTGCTGGCGCTGAATGCACAGTTGGAAGTGTTACAGGAAAAATTATACGCCGAAGCGAAGCACAAAGTGCTGCTCATTCTGCAAGCGATGGACACCGGCGGCAAAGATGGCACCATCCGCCATGTGTTTGAGGGGGTGAATCCGCAGGGGGTGCAGGTTGCCAGCTTCAAAAAACCAACCGCCATCGAACTGGCGCACGATTATCTGTGGCGCGTGCATCAACAAACGCCCGCCAAAGGGAATATCGTCATTTTCAACCGCAGCCATTATGAGGATGTGCTGGTGGTGCGGGTACACAATCTGGTTCCCAAATCGGTGTGGTCAAAACGCTATGAACACATCAATGCGTTTGAGAAAATGCTGGCGGACGAAGGGACAACCATCATCAAAATCTTTTTGAATATAGATTTGGATGAGCAGAAAGAGCGGTTGCAGGCGCGTTTGGATGAACCGGACAAAAATTGGAAATTCAACCCCGCCGACCTTTCCGAGCGAAAATTGTGGAGCGAATACACCAAAGCCTACGAAGATGTGTTGAGCAAAACCAGCACCGAATGGGCGCCGTGGTATATCATTCCCGCCAACCGGAAATGGTATCGCAACCTCGTGGTGGCATCCATCATCATCAAAACGCTGGAAGGGCTGAACATTCAACTGCCGAAAGTAGATTTCGACCCGAAAGCGATTCACATCGAATAAAAAAAATGCCGCGCAATAAATGGATACCCTTTCCGTTGATTTTCTTCGATTGCGACAGCACCCTCAGCGCCATTGAAGGGATTGACGAGCTTGCCAGAGAAAAAGGGCTGTTCGATGAGGTTCAGCAATTGACCAACGCCGCGATGGATGGCGAAGTTCACCTTGAATCCGTGTATGACCGTCGTTTGCAATTGTTGCGCCCCACGCGCGGCGAAATTCGGCGGCTGGAACGCGCCTATCGGGAGACGGTACTCCCCGATGCCGCCGAAGTGATTGCCGCCCTGCAATTTTTGGGCAAAGCGGTGTTCATTGTGAGCGGCGGACTCCTCCCCGCGGTGCGCCCGTTTGGGGAATGGTTGCAGATTCCGCCGGAGAATATCCGCGCGGTGGATGTGGTGTATGATTCTCTTTCCGGTGAATGGTGGGATTTTCAGAAAGACCAATGGGGCGAGCGCCCCGACGTGAATTATTTGCGGCACGATGATGGTCCATTGGTGCAAAGTTTGGGCAAAATTGACGTGATTCGCCGGTTGATGGCGGGGCATGTGGGACGAAGCCTGCTGGTGGGCGACGGCATGAGCGATTTGGCAGCACGTCCGGCGGTGGATTATTTCGCCGGGTTCGGGGGCGTGGTCGCCCGCCGAGCGGTGCGCGCCGCCGCCGATGCCTTCATCGCCACCGAAAGCCTGTCTCCCGTTTTGGCGCTGGCAACCGACGCCGCCGAGCGTGCCCGTTTGGCGAATACCGCGTATCAAAAAACACTGGCGCATGGATTGTCGCTCATCGAAGCGGAGGCGGTGACATTTCCCCACCCGAAATTCAAAACCAGTGTGTTGAAGGGATAAAGCATGACATTCATCCCCACGCCGGAAACGGTGCGGTTTCTGCTGTCTGAGGCAGGGCGCGATGGGCTTGCCCGTGCCGAAACGCTGGCGCTCACCCCGGCGAGCCACCTGCACGATGTGCAGCTTCTGCGCAAAACCCTCTCTGCCGAACAGGCGGCGGCGGTGGTCGAGCAGGTTTTGTTGCGGCGGCGCGGCGCGGAGAAATTTTCGCGGGCGGGAGCCATGCTTTTTCTGCGCGATGCGCTGGCGCAAGCCACCCGCGAAACGCTGGCGCAGCACCGCGCGAAACGCTTCGCTCCCTTTGCCCGCGTCGCGGACCTCGGGTGCGGCATCGGCGGCGATACCATCGCGCTGGCGCAAGCTGTTTCGCGGGTGATCGCACTTGATTTGGATGCCACCCGACTAAAATTTGCATCCCACAATGCGGCTGTGTACAATACGCGCGAAAAAATTCGGTTCATTCAAGCCAACGGATTGCAATCACCCTTTCGGGAACATGCCGTGGATGCTATTTTTGCCGACCCAGCGCGGCGCACAACGGCGGGAAAACGGACGTTTAACCCGCAACAGTATCAACCCCCACTCAACACGTTAATGACGCGCTTTGACCGGTTGCCCGGCGGCATAAAACTCGCCCCCGGCATCGATTTTTCGGTGCTGCCCGCCGACGCGGAAGTGGAAATCGTTTCCTTTCGCGGCGAAGCGAAAGAGGCGGTGCTGTGGCTGAATGCGCTGGCAACGCCCGGCATTTCCCGGCGCGCAACCCTTCTCCCCGGTGGACACAGCCTCACCAATGCCGATGATGATGCGTGCGCGGAAGGCGCACTGGGGGCATATTTGTTTGAGCCGGATGCGGCGGTGATTCGGGCGGGATTGGTGCGGCAGGTCGGCGCGCGGCTGGGGCTGCGC
>CAZMXX010000373.1:0-4109 GCA_964570315.1 uncultured Anaerolineaceae bacterium
GATCAGATCGGTGTGGTCGAGTCATGGCGCGTAGATAAGGACGGCGTAGGACGTGCCACGGTGAAATTCAGCCAGTCCGACCGTGCGCAGGAGATACTGCAGGACATTGCCGATGGTATCCGCAGACATGTGTCTGTCGGCTATCGCATCCATGAAGCTGTACTCGAAAAACAATCCGATGATGGCGATGAGTGGCGCATCACGGACTGGGAGCCGTTCGAGATTTCCATTGTGGCCGTGCCCGCCGACGTATCCGTTGGTATCGGGCGTTCGGCGCATATCGATTCCGCATCTGCGGAAAAACAGGAGGGCGCTGCCCATCCTGAACAACAACGTGAAAAGGAGGTTGTCATGAAACCTGAAGACAACAACAACGCAGCGCCCGCATCGCCTGTCGATGTGGCTGCTGTGCGCGAGAGCGCATTACGTGATGAGCGCGAGCGCGTGAACACGATTACGGCCGCTGCTGAGCGTGCACGCACGATTCTTGGCGAGCAGGCCGAGACTATTGCTCGCGACGCCATTGCTGCTGGCAAGGGCGTGGACGAATTCCGTTCCGCGCTGCTCGAGGCCATGGAGAAGAAGGGTCAGGAAATGCGTGCTCCGATCGGCCTGTCGGACCGCGAGGCTGCGAGCTTCCGCTTCCTGCATGCTCTGCGCGGCGCGGCCACCGATAACTGGGAAGGTTCCGAATTTGAGCGCGAGGTGTGCGAGGCCACACGCCAGAAGCTGGGTGCGCTCGGCGCCCGCAACAAGGGTGTAGCCATCCCGACGGATGTTCTATCACGTGCCGTGGATACCACTGTGGGTGCATCCACGATCCAGACCGATGTGCTGGCTCAGTCGTTTATCGAATTGTTGCGCGCGAAAATGAAGGTGCGTGCGATGGGCGCGACGGTGCTTGGCGCGCTGGAGGGCAATGTGTCCATCCCGCGTCAGTCCGGATCGGCGACGGCACAGTGGGTGGCTGAAGGCATTGCGCCACCGCAGACAAACCAGACGTTCGATTCGGTGAATCTGACACCGAACGGTGTGGCAGCAAGCACACAGATGACCATGCAGATGCTGTTGCAGTCAAGCCTGGATGTCGAGGCGCTGGTGCGCACCGATCTAGCCAAGATCATCGCCCTGGCCATCGATGCTGCCGCCATTAATGGCTCCGGCACTGGCGGTGTTCCGCTTGGTATTCTGAATACGCCTGGCGTCGGGTCTGTGACAGCAGGTGGTGCGGCGCTGGCAAACCTGGACCTGTTTGTGGACATGGAGACGCTGGTTGCAGATGCCGACGCCGATGAAGATACCATGGCCTATCTGACCAACTCGAAGGTGGTGGGCCAGCTGAAGAAGCTGAAAACATCCACCGGCGAATATCTGTGGGAAAACGACAAAGGCGATGTTCCTGGATATATCGGTCGTGTGAATGGTTATGGCGTAACACGTTCCAATCAGGTGCCGAAGAACCTGGGGGCTGGCACGAACCTGTCGGCGGCTATTTTCGGTGTCTGGAGCAATCTGATGATCGGCGAATGGGGTACGCTGATCATGAATGTCGAGACTGTGCAGGGCAATCCGGGCCTGCTGAATGTCAACGCGTTGCAGTTCGTCGATAGCGGCGTGCGGCATCCGGAAGCATTCGCAGCCATCACGGATATCCTGGCATAAGCATGAGGCAGGGGCGGGGAAACCCGCCCCGATCCCATAAACGGAGGTGAAAACATGAAAATAAAACTGAATCGGGACAGCCTCATCAAAGGTCAGCATTGTAAGGCCGGAGAAGTTGTCGATGTGTCCGACAGCGATGGTCGTTATCTGGTCAATCGCGGGCATGCAGAGGCTGCTGAGAAGAATGCAAAGGCGAAGAAGGACACGGTTAAGCGCATCAAGGTGCTGGTGCTGCGTGACTGTCTTCTGGGTGGAAAGCATGTGGCGCGTGGCGATGTGGTGAGCACGCCGGATGAGCATGGCCTGCGTTATCTGCTCAATCGCGGGCATGTCGTGGAAGCCGGCAGCGATGAGGCGAAGGATCTGAAGAAAAAGATCGAAGCTGAGCGGAAGTATGCCGAAGAGGCTGCGAAGAAGGCCGAAGACGAAGCGAGTGAGGCCTGATGATGTTCTACGACGGTGATGTATCAGTCTTTCTGGCTGATTTTGGTGTGCCGGCAGTTATTGCCGGCAATGCCGTCACCGTCATTTTCGACAATGAGTTCATGGCCGGACTGGATATTGAATCGTCCAATCCGGTGGCGTTGGCGGCGAGCAATGATGTGGCGTCTGTCGTGCATGGCGATCCGGTGGTGATCAGCGGTGTGAATCATACCGTGGTCGGCAAGAAGCCGGATGGCACGGGATTCACGCTGCTGGAACTGGAGGTGGTCTGATGGCGCATAAACGCACACTGATCAGGACCGCCATCGTGACAGCGGTGACCGGGCTGGCGACGACCGGAAGCCATGTGTTTGTCGATCCGGTTACGCAGATCGAGGCATCGAATCTGCCGTGCCTGGTCGTGCAGACCGGCGGCGAGGAGGTCGCCGGCGAGACGTCGCCGTTCAATCGTCTGTATCAGCGACGGATGGATGTGCAGATCGATGGCATCGCACGCGCGGCCGGTGGGGTGGATGCCGTTCTGGACCAGATCGCGCTGGAGGTGGAGGCGGCAATCAATGCCGATGTCACGCTGGGTGGCGTCTGCCTGGATACACGGCTGACCGGCGTGCAGATCCATCGCGAGCATGGCGATCAGACCATCGGGCGTCTGTCGCTGGATTATCAGATCAACTATGTGACGGAGGCGTAATCATGGCCACGAAAAAGAATGAACAGCAAGCCAAGGACAAGCGTGTGCCGGCATTGAAGCCGCGCAAGCCGACAAAGGAGAAGTAAGATGTCATATTCTGCGTTGAAAACCGCCCTGCTGGGCAAGAAAGAAACCACGCCTGGCGCGGATGCCGTGCCGGCTGCAGCGACGGATGCGATTCGTATTCTGCCGGGCGCAGTGCCGAATATGGATGTATCGCCGATGGAATATGATGTGGTGAAGCAGACGTTCGGCAAGCGTGTCGGGCCATTGGATGCGCGGGCCATGAGCCTGGATGTGGAGTTCTATATGCGCTCCGGCGGTGGTCTGGGTGTCGCTCCAGACTATGCATCTATTCTGCATGCGGCATCGCATACGGTAACGGCCAATGCAGGCGTGGATGTGCGGGTCAATCCGATCACGGCGCAGGGATCTTCGCGGCATACATCGTCATTCTATTATTTTCACGATGGCCTGTTGTACAAGTACATCGGCGCTGTTTGCTCGGCTTACTCGATTGAATATCCGCTGGATGGCCTGATCAAGGGCAAGGCGACTATCGTGGCGCCGTTCCAGGAGCCGACGCAGGCCACGCTTCCGGCAGGGCTTTCCTATCAGTCCAGTGAGCCGATTCAGCCGAAGCCGGGCGATTCGATTGTGGATGCAGGTACGCCCATCAGGGTGGGCACGTTTACATTCGATGCCGGTCTTGCCGGTGGCGTGCGGCGCTTGATTGGTGGTGAAGAGGCGAATGTCACCGGGCGTGATCGCAGCAAGATCACCATCAGCAAGGATTCGCTTGGCACCGTAGCCGATGTGACGCGGCTTACTGGCGTTACGGCCGGTGTGTTTTCGGCTGTCTGTGGTCAGCCAGGCAATCGTATCACGCTGTCTGCTCAGAAGGCCTATTACGGCAGCCTGAAATCCGAACCGCAGGATGCCCTGATGATGCGCAGCATCGATCTGCTGCTCGATGAAACGGCAGGCGACGATGCCTACCAGATAGTGATCGACTGATGGCGCTCAAGTTACTGACCCGAAAAGACGCGCCGCTGGAGCATGAGGCAGCGGGCATTCGTATCCGGCTTGGCAGACTGTTGCCTGAGCACATAGCTGAGATGAAGGGCCTGCTGACGTCGTCTCGCAATACCAAGGTCACGCTGGCTATTTATGCGCTGCGTGAGTGTATCTCGGAGATCTCGATCAAGGGTGAGGAAGATCTGAATCCACGCCTGCTGTCCTACGAACTGGATACGACAGATCCGGACAATGAAGCCTTTCTAACCGTTGTGAGCGCGATGTTGATTGAGGA
>CAZMXX010000374.1:0-4103 GCA_964570315.1 uncultured Anaerolineaceae bacterium
GCTAAAGAGGGCAAACAAAAAACGGTCACCGCCGCCACAAAGGACGAAGATGACCGCCGGACATCTTGAGACACCACACAAGCTGTGGTAGAATAGACACCAGCCCGGTCAACTGCTCGTTCCAGTTGGCGGGTTAGCCGTCGGTGGGTGTTGGCGCACCTGCCGGCGGCGTTTTATTTGCACACTCTTTAGTTGCTGATATGATATTACATATTCAAGGCTTGTGCAAGAGGTTCTTTCAGTGAAAAATGCTACGGCAACACACTTGGAAATTCATAGCCGGTACACGCTCCTGGGCAGTACGGCGCGCATCGACGCGCTGGTTTCCCGCGCCGCCGCCGAAGGGCTCAGCCATCTGGCGCTCACCGATACCAATGTGCTCTACGGCGTGGTGGCATTTGAACAGGCGTGTCGCGCAAAAAATATTCAACCCATCATCGGAATGACCCTGACCGTAGCACCGGACAAACACCC
Organism: uncultured Anaerolineaceae bacterium; assembly: GCA_964570315.1. Classification (GTDB taxonomy): domain Bacteria; phylum Chloroflexota; class Anaerolineae; order 4572-78; family 4572-78; genus JANTHQ01. The sequence continues at coordinate 475 of CAZMXX010000374.1, forward strand.
CGGCGACAATAACCGGCCGGGACAGGTAGTTCTGCTGGCACAAAACCCGGACGGCTACCGCTCGTTGAACCGGCTATCGTCATTGGTACAGGGACGGGCAAACCGGGAAACCGTGGCACGAGAAGGGGTCGGTTGGGAGGCACTCCGGGAACATCGCAACGGACTTATCTGCCTCAGCGGCGGGCGGCTGGGGTGGATGGAACGCTTGCTGCGGGCAGGAGATACCCGCGCCGCATATCATTACGCGGCAAAGCTGGCGGGCATATTCGACACCAACACCTACTTCAGCCTTGAAATTCACCGCGCTACAGATGTTGAAATCGCGCAAGAAATCACGGCGATGGGGCAAAAGCTGGGTGTGCCGACCGTCGCCGTTCAGCCGGTGTACGCGCTGGATATGGCGGATACGCCCCGATTGGCGCTGCTGGCGGCAATCAACCATAACTGCCGCCTAACTGACTTGCCCACCGACGCCCTGCCCACACTCGGCGATGCGGCAATCAGCGTACATTGGCTGCACGAGACCGAACTGCGCGACCGTTTCGCGCAGTTCCCGGAGGCGCTGGCAGCTCGGGCAGACATCGCTGCCCGTTGCAGCGATGTCCTGCCGGACGGCTCGCCCATTTGGCCCGATTTGAACCTGCCTGACAACCAAACCCCTGATACTGCATTGCAACAATTAGCGGAAACCGGCTTGCATACGCGTTACGAGCACGAATGCGACGCAGACATCCGGCGACGATTGCAGCGAGAACTGGCAGCAATCAACCGTCACGGTTACGCGCCGCTCTTTTTGATTGTCGCGGACATCGTTCGCTTTGCCACCGAAAACCACATCCCGGTGGGCACCCGGGGCAGCGTGGCGAATTCGCTGGTGGCATATTGTGTCGGTATCACCGATGTGGATCCCGTGGCGCACGACCTGCTCTTTGAACGTTTTCTGAACCCCGCTCGTCAAGACCCGCCCGACATCGACCTCGATTTTTGCAGCCGACGACGGGATATCGTGCTGGAATACGTGCGGCAGCGCTATGGCGCAGAACGGGTGGCGCTGGTGAGCACGATTAGCACCATGCGTCCGAAATCGGCACTGCGAGAGACGGCGAAAGCGTACGGACTGGATGACACGACGGTAAACCGGCTGGTGCGCCAACTCCCCGGACGCTGGCACCTCGACCCACGCCGTCGCAAACGGCTTACGCTGGCAGACTTGGTTGATAATGCGACGAGTGAGCCGGAGCGGACAGTCCTTCGCGCCGCTGCGGCACTGGTGGGACAGCCGCACCATGTGAGCGTCCATCCCGGTGGTGTGGTCATTGCCCCGCACGCCATCACCGATGTGGTGGCGGTGCAGATGGCGCCGAAAGGATTTTGGGTCACCCAGTTTGAACATCGTGCGATCGAATACGTCGGTTTGCCCAAGCTCGATTTGCTGGGTATCAGCGCACTGACGGTGTTAGCGGACGCGGCGGCATTGGTCAGGCGGGATATTGACCCGAATTTCCACCTGCGGCAAATCCCGCTGGACGACCCAACCACGGGCGACATCATCGAGCGTGGCGAAACGGTCGGCGTGTTCCAATGTGAATCACAAGGCGCGCGCGCTACACTGCGCAAGCTGAAAGCACGCACTGTGCGAGACATGGCGGTCGCGAATGCATTTTTCAAACCCGGTCCGGCGACCGGCGGGATGGCGAAAGAATTCGTGCGACGCTATCGGGGTGATGTGCCGGTCACCTATCTGCACCCTTCACTGGAACCAATATTGGGCAGCACCAAAGGGGTGCTCCTGTTTCAGGAACAGGTCATGCGTGTGGTGCGGGAAATAGCGGGGTTGTCATGGGCACAAGCAAACCAAATTCGGCAGGGAATGAGCAAATTTCGCCGAGATGAACTGCTGCAATTGCGCCGGGCATTTGTTGATGGCTGTCAAAGTGAACATGGCGCGGAGTTAAGTCAATCGCAGGCGAAAACGCTGTGGGAACAGGTGGCGGCGTTCGCCGGGTTCGGGTTCAACCAGGGGCACGCCACAGCATATGCCGGTACGGCATACCGGATGACCTATCTCAAAACGCACTTTCCGGCGCAATTTTTTGCAGCCCGGCTGGCAACGTATGGCGGATTTCATCATCCGGCAATCTACATCGCCGAAGCGCGGCGATGGGGGATTACGGTCAACGGACCGCATATCAATCATAGTTTGCGGTACTTTGCATTGGAAGATAATACACTGTGGATGGGACTGGACAGTATTCGTGATTTAAGGCGGGCTACCATTGGGAAAATCATTGCCGAACGGCAGCGGGGACTGTACACTGACTTGCAGAATTTGTTGTCGCGCGTGCCTTTGCGGGGAAAAGAAGCGCGGCACTTGATACAATGCGGCGCATTAGACGGTTTGGCGGAGAATCGCCAAACATTGCTGGCAACATACCGGGGCGCAAGCGGCGGACTTCAGTTGGCGCTACCATTGCCACAGACGCCGGCAGTAGCAGAAACCGCTGCACAGCGACTGGCGTGGGAGCTGGAACTGTTGGGCATGCCGGTCAGTGTGAATCCGTTGGCAACCATCCGCATACCTGCGGAGGGGATCAAATTGGCGGATTTACCTGCCTGGCGCGGCAAAACTGTCACCGTGCCGGGCTTCCGTTTGCCGGGGTGGACGGGACGCACCGGCTTTTACTTCGGGGACGGAGAAACGTTTGTGCCGGTCCGGATTGACGAGCGTGTCGTTCGACCCCGCCTGTGGCAACCGGTGACATTGTCGGGGCGGTGGCTGCAAGATGAATTCGGCTCAGGATGGTTCCAGATGGAGAATAGCGACAATCCCACCGATATTCGGGCAAGTGTTGAATGATGGAGCGCCGATTGTCATAAATTGCCAGTTATCCGTTTTAATTTGTTGATTGTGGAGGAAAAACTTGCGAAGTTCCCCGAATATAGTTCATTTGATGGGATTATTCAAGCATCCTCCTCTTTTTGGATGATGACAAAAACCTTAAAACACCCTATAGTTAAAGTATAGTATTGAAATATCCAGAACTGCGGACGTCACTGAGGCGGGAAAAATGATTTCAACAAATATTTTTCATTCCAAATGGGAAACAATAAAAAATCGCATTACTCAACCGCTGGCTAGCGCCAATGAAACGCATCTGTTCTTGGAAATCATTGAAATTATTCGGATTGCTATTGCATTTTTGATAATTAGCGTAGTGATTTTATTTCCGGAAAGTTATCTGTACACGGTTGGAACATTGGCTCCGGCATCCTGGTCTAATATTTCTGGTACGAATTTCATTATAGTCCTTGCATTTATCGGTATATACATGAGTTGGACAGGGTGGTTATTTTTTTTATATTTAAATCGGAAAGAGGTGTTCCTGTCAAATAGACTGAAAAATGCTCAAATTATTTTTGATTCAATATTTGCTGTAGGATTTTATATTTTACACTTTCAGCCAAGAAGCAGGCTGTATTTGTTGTTAGCAGTGATCCCGATAATCTTGGCAGGCAGGTATTACACGTCGTTCAAACGGTTGTTGGTTTATTGCGTGTACCTTCTGCTAGTTATCTGGACTGTGGTCTCTTTAATGCATTTAGCACACCCGTAGCTATTCGTTGATACA
>CAZMXX010000375.1:0-4094 GCA_964570315.1 uncultured Anaerolineaceae bacterium
CGCCAGTGCTGCCAGCACCTTTTCCCAATCCTTTTCCGAAAGTGGGGTGAGTTTAACCGTGATTTTGTAGGGGGTGCGCCGCGAACCCTGTACTTTGGCTATGATTTGCCCCTGGCTCTCTTCCAGCGACAACACCTGCCCTTTCCGGGCGTAAGTGCGCCCGCGCTGCAAACGTCCGCGATCCATCACCCGTTCCATCGCCGCAATCCAGCGCGTCGCCCACCAGTTTTTTACAAAATTGCCGCGCTTGCTTTTGGCTTTGATGCCCTTGTCGGTCTCAATTGGTCTGGTCGGTTTGAAATTGAAGTACCAGCTCATAACACATCCTTTGCTAATTTTGCCGCAAGCTAACCAGCGACCGTAAATCTGCCGTAGACATTTCCGTCAGCCAGTTTTCGCCGCTGCCAATGATGCTTTGGGCAAGTGCCTTCTTTTCTTCAATCATCGCGTCAATGCGTTCTTCCAGCGTGCCCAGGCAGACGAACTTGTGTACCAACACGTTCTTTGTTTGACCGATGCGGAAGGCGCGGTCAGTGGCTTGGTCTTCCACAGCCGGATTCCACCAGCGGTCAAAGTGGAAGACGTGGTTGGCGCGGGTCAGGTTCAACCCGGTGCCGCCCGCTTTGAGCGATAGCAAAAACACGGGCGGGCCGTCCTCCTGCTGAAACTGTGCCACCATCGCGGCCCGCTTTTTGGCCGGGACGCCGCCATGCAAATACAGGGTGGGCACGCCAAACCGCTGTTGGATGTAGCCTTGCAACAATCCGGCCATCTCGGTGAACTGGCTAAAGATGAGCAGTCGGTCGCCTTCGGCCAGAATTTCGTCTAGCAGGGCATCAAGGCGCTGCAATTTGCCGGAACGCCCCTTATCTTCCCCCGGTTGGTACGCTTCTGTCTCATGCAAATACTGGGCCGGATGGTTGCACACCTGCTTGAGTTGCATGAGCATGCTCAGCACCAGCCCCTTGCGGGCAATGCCGTCTTCTTCCTGTTTCTCGATGGCCGCCAGCGCGTCGCGCACCACCGCTTCGTACAGCGTGGCTTGTTCTTCGCTGAGGTAGCAATAGACCTTCATCTCCTGCTTGTCGGGCAAATCATGGATGACGGTGGGGGCGGTTTTGACGCGGCGCAGGAGGAACGGCCGTGTCATTTTCCGTAATTTTTGCGCCGCATCGTCATCGCCGTACTTCTCAATTGGCAGTGTAAAATCCTTGCGGAACTGTTTCTGACTGCCCAAAAAACCGGGATTCAAAAAATGCATAATCGACCACAACTCCGACAGCCGGTTTTCGACCGGCGTCCCGGTCAGCGCTATGCGGAAATCAGTCGGCAGTTTGCGGATGGTGTGTGCCTGCTTGGTGTTGGGGTTTTTGATGTTTTGCGCCTCGTCCAACACCACGCCGAACCAGTTGATTTGCCGCAACGTTTCGCCATCGCGTCGGGCCAGGGCGTAGCTGGTGAGAACGATGTCCACTTCGCGCGCCGCCTCGATGAACGCTTTGCCGCGCAGCCGGTCGCCGCCCTGATGAACCAGAGAGTGCAGATCGGGCGTGAACTTTTGTCGCTCCAGTTCCCAGTTGGTAACGACAGACGTCGGGCAGATGAGCAAAACAGGGGCGGGCAGACCGTTCATCTCTTCTTTCAACTGTTGAACCATCGTCAGCGTTTGAATCGTCTTGCCCAGACCCATATCATCGGCCAAAATAACGCCCAGCCCCCAGCGCCGGGCGAAGTGCAGCCAGGAGTAGCCGTATTGCTGGTATGGTCGTAACGTTGCCTGCAAACCATCCGGCGGCGATATTATCTCCAGCTTCTCATCCCCTTGCAGTCGGTTGAGCCAGTCTGTCAGCCAGTCGTCCAGCTCGACGCCTTCGACCTGGATGCCATTGTGCGCCTGCTCCTCTCCGGCCAGTCCCAACTTCATCGCCTCAAATAGCGACATGTTTCCTTCCAAATCCTGCTCTTGCCAAAAACGAATGGCGGCTTCGATTTGCTCCGGGTCCAGCTGTACCCATTGTCCGCGAATTTGTACCAACGGCGATTTGAGCGCGACCAGCGCATCGAACTCTTCCCGGCTGAGTTCCGTTTCGCCCAATGCCAACTGCCAGCGATAGCGCACCAGATTGTCGAGGTTCATGTGACCGGTGGAAATGGCAGTTTGCCCTTTCAATTTTGATGTACTGCTCAACGTCAAACGCACTCCCAACCGCGTGCCCGGTTTGTTCCACCAGGGCGGAACCAGCAAGCCGAAGCCGGCTCGCTGTAACTGCGGCGCACATTGGCGTAAAAAGGTATAGGCTTCATCCGTGGTTAGCGTTATCATATCGGGATTGCGCCGCTGTAAACTGCGTTTCAAGGGTGGAAAGAATCGGGCAGCATACCCCAGTCCGGTCAGCAGGCGTTCCTGAGGTTTTTCAAAATGACGGTTTAATGTCTGGAGCACGTTACCCTTGCTTTTCCACACTTCGGTGGCAGGCACAATCAGGCTGACATCATCCCGTGCTTGCAGCAGGTAGTGCAACTGCCAGGCGGCTCCGCCCTTTTTGGTCTGTTTGTGTTTTTGTTGAGCAGGTGCTTCCAGCCGAAATGCTACGCGGTAATGGCGGTCGCCGGCCACGGTGAGGGCGCGTTCCCAGGCCCGAAAACTGCCGGCAAAGTGCTGCATCTGTCCGGCGCTGGCTTGGATGGTGGGGTCTGCGGCAAACAGGGCACGTAACCAGGCGGCGGCCGGGTCGCTGGTGGTGGGGAGATATTGCTCTTGCCTGGTAGCCCATTGGCGGACAGCCGTATCAGTGAGATAGTTCAGAAAGCTGTCTAAAATGGCACGGGGCGGGATGGTCTCCGTCGGGTCTTCGGCGTCGGCGCGGCAGATGGCGGGCATAGCGGCAGCCAACCGGGCCGCCCGGCGAGCTTCGCCTTCGCCGTCCAGCAAAGGCTGCCAGCGGGCTTCAAAGCGTAGCTTTCGTTTCTCACGCACTTCAACTAGCGTGGGCCGGTAAAGCTGGCGGGCAAGCAGTTCCAGGGTGAAAGAGAAGGCGGTTTGCCAGAAACGGCCGTCTGCCCCCAATTTCGCCGCCGGCGGCAGGTCGGACTGGTGCAGCCAAGACAATAACGACAGGGACTGTATCGGTCCCAGAGACAATCCGGACACTATCCAGGGCAGCAGGCTTGGCGAAGCATCATCGGTTTCCCAACTATGCCGCAAATCCGGGGAAGGCACAGGCCCAAAGCGATTGGTTGGCAGCCACAGCGTCATCGTTTCGACCGGTAATTTGCCGACCCATCCAATTTCTTTGAGCAGGCGGTGCAGTTTTGATGTTTCGGCGGCAAAGGGGTGGGGGTGCGCCGATTTTTTGCGCCGGTCACGGCTGGGCGGGTCGGCGGTTGTGATTTCGACCCAGAGCAGGAAACGACCGTGCTGCTCCGGCTGGTTTGGTGTTAGCCAGTGTAGATGAAAGACGTGCATCTTAGCCTCTGAATAAACGTTTAATCGGGAAAAACCGGTTACTGAGATACTTCGGTGTCATATTTTAGCAAGAGGTTGTGACCGTCCCTTGTTATTGTGGACACAGGATTAAGCCCGATTGGGTACGGATATGATACACAGCCTCGAGTACTGCCGGGCTGAGATATCCGAGTGATGAATGGAGGCGTTTGGTGTTATGCCCAATGGGCAGACTCTACCATATTTCGATGTAAAAGAAAATATCTGTTCGCGCATCGGTGCGGGGTTGGCAACGGGAGTGATGCATCCATTCAATTTTCAGACTGCCGAAGAAACTTTCAGTTGAGGCATTGTTGTAACAATTTCCGATACCGCTCATATTGATTTGGTGTTGTCGGTTCTTTAACAATTGTTGATATCCGCTTGCCGTGTACCGAATTCCCCCGCACATAGCTGTACCGATTCAAGTCTTGCGGGTTGGCGTAATCGGGAATCGCCGAGTCTGCGCTGATGAACCGCCCGATGGCGGGGTCATAAAAACGCGCGTGGTAGCCCCTTCCGGGGAGGCTTCGCGCTCTAGCAAGCCGAAACCATCGAGTCTCCGGCCGGTGTAGTCGAAGTTGCTCACGTCTGCGTTGCTGTGCCGGTG
>CAZMXX010000376.1:0-4068 GCA_964570315.1 uncultured Anaerolineaceae bacterium
GCGTCCCGTTGGGAACGTACAGATTGGCGCGAACCAGCGTGTAACTGCCGATGGAGGCGGCTTTCGGATTGGAGCGCGGTTGGTTGACGTTGCCGTTTTCGCCCAGCACGTAAATGACGACATCGCTGCCGGAGAGACTGGCGGGCGGCGCGGGCATAATCCGCACTTTCCGACCCACAACCATCCGCCCGGCAATGCGAATTTCGGTGGGGGCGGTGAAGTAGATGGTCGCATTGCGGTCAATCTTCCATTCCGAGAAGTTGTACACGCCGCCGGTGAAGGTGAGTCTCGCGCCGCGTTTCACGCGCAGTTTGCCGTAATCGCCCGCGTCTATGCTGGCGGATGACCATTGGCGCACCACAACGTTGGTTGTGCCGGGGGTGGCGGTGGGGACGGCGGGCATGCTGTTGACCAACGGCATCCGCACCGGCGTGGTTTCCGTGCCGTGAACGCGGCTTTTGTTGTTCAACTCATTGTAATAGAGGTCATAGATGGTGCTGTATTTTTTGATGAGCAGCCGGTTGCCCATGATGCCCGTTCCCGGTGAGAAGGTGACTCTTCGGTCAATAACCACTTCGGCGGGACGGTTGAGGTATGGACCCGTGCTGACATCGTTCACGCCCACCAGCCCGGCGAGAATTCGGCTGCCGTTGCGCAGCCAGACGCCTTCCGTGCCGAACACGACAAAATCGCCCGGTTCCGCTTCGGAGGTGTCGAGATCCAAGCCGACCAATACGGGGTCATGGTCAGAGGCGCGGAACGGGTCGGCGTTGTACAGGCTGGCAATCTGTCCGGGGGATTTGTATTCTTCGTTGTAATCCAGCGCGCGCGGTTCATCCGCGTTGATGTGCCAGAGGGTGACGCCCGTCACCTGCTCGGCGAGGCTACTGTTGGCGAGCGCATAATCCAGCGTGCCGAATTGCCCTTTGTACACGTATGAATAATCGGGCAGCCCCAGATAATCTTCGAGCAGATTGGCGAATCCACCCGTTTTAAAGGCGGTGATGGGGTCTTCCATGGCGTAGGAGTTCATATCGCCGATGAGCAGAAAGTCCGGGTCGCCGCTGCCGGTGGGGTCGGTGGCGAGCCAGTTGGTGAGCGCGGTGGCGGCGTTGGTGCGGGTGAGGTTACAATTGCCCTGCCCGTCGCCGGTGTTGGGGTCGCCGAGGGAATCACAGGGCGAGCCTTTGGATTTGAGGTGATTGACCACCACGGTGAAGGCTTCCGGTACGCCGTTTTGCTGGAAGGTTTGCGCCAGCGAGGGGCGGTTTTTGTCGCTGTTGAACAGCGGGTCAACCGAGGCGTCCAGAATCGCCGCCGCACCCATCGGGGTGACGGAAGCGGGCTTGTAAATCAGCCCCACAGCGATGGCATCCGTGCCGATTTGCGGCACGCCGGGGTCAATATAGGCGAATGTGCCCGCGCCCGCAACGGCGTTCAGCCCGTTCACCAAATCGGCGATGGCGCTGGTGGGCGCATACCCGTCATTTTCAATTTCCATCAGCCCGACGATGTCGGCATCCAGCGCCAAAATCGCGCTGATGATTTTATCGCGCTGGCGGGTGAATTCCGTGGGCGTGTCTGCTCCGCGCGGTGTCGGGAATCCGCCGCCGAGTCCATCCCCGTTGAAGTAGTTGAGCACGTTGAAACTGGCAACCTTCAGCGTGCCCCCAACCGCATCCGGGGCGACGGGGCGCGGGTTGTCGGCGTTGAAAGCGATGGTACTCACCGGTTGCAGGCGGTATGCGCCGTAACGGTATTCGAGCACTGCGGTCAGGTTGTCAACGGTATAGCCGGTGCGTAGCGGGTTGCTCGCGCTCAATCCGGGGTCGGGGTACAAAATGGGGTCTCGGTTCTGAGAGGTGTTGGCATCGTCCAGAATGATGCGACTGCGGTCGTTGAGGTCTTGCTGTGCGGCTGCGCTCGCGCCCGGCGCAACAATTTGCGTCGGATTCAGCAGCCGACCGAGCGACAAATCAACCTGTCCGTACCGCCCCAGATTGTAATGTTCGGTGGTGGTGAGTTGCTGCGGGAAGTTGACCAACATCCCTTCAAAAGATTCAAAATCGGTGATGGCGGGGATGGGCAGGGTGACGGTGGCGGGGGTGACGAATGCGCCGTTGCTGCAAACTTCCACCGCGCTGACGGCGGTCAGTTCCGTCATATCGTAATATTCGGTCACGTCTCCCATGAGCCGCACCACATCGCCGACGTTCACATCCACCCCAAAGCCGTTATCGAACACAAAAATCCCTTCCGATGTGGCGGGGTCGGCGTCAACGTCCGTATCCTCCTCCTGCACGAAAAATCCGCGTAGTTGGGTGGCAGTATCCTGAAAATCGCCCACCACAACGCCTTCAATGGTCACGCCGGTGGTGCCGTTCATCGGGCTGGCGAAACCATTGCCCTGAATGTCATGGATTAATGTAGCGGGTGCGCCGCAGATGAGCGCGCCGCCACCACCCCCGCCGCCGCAATCATTCGCAGCGCCGGGTGTGGGCAGGGCTTGGGTGTAATTGCTGGTGTTGCGTGCGCCGCCTTCGCCATTGGCGCAGCGTTGATTGGAATGGGCAGTGCCATCACCGCCGCCGCGTTCATCCACTTGCGGTTCACCGGGGTTCAGCAGAATCAGCAAACCGGCATCGTCGGCATCGGCGGTGTCATACACCAGCGCGTCGAGCAAGTTGGCAGTGGTGACCGCTGTGCCACTCGGAAAGTCGGAGGCGTTGGCGGTGTACAGCGCAACGGCATCCGCGCCGTTTTGGATGAGGTTGGTGTCGGGTGAAACATCCATATCACAGTTGGGGACGGTTGCGGCATTGGCGCACAGCACAAAATAGCCGTCCGCAGTGGTGGATTGCTCGTCCAAATCAAATGACGCATATGAAGTATCGGAACTGCCGTTGAACAGCACCAGCACCAGCCCGCCGAGGTCGGTGTTGCCCACCCCGCCATCATACAATTCGATGAATTCCGCGCTGTCGGTGCCCGCTTGGTCGGCATCCACTTCGTTGATGATGACCTGCGCCGTCGAACCGCCGCCCGTGCCCGACCCGAACGTGCCGATGGGGAAGGGTGTCGTCGCGGAGGCGTTGTCGGTTTCATTGTCAAGCGCGTTGGGTCCGCTGAACGCCCAGTTTGCCAGCACAAAGGTGCTGCCGTCGGGTCCCGTGCCGTCCACGCGATATGCCCAGCCGTCTTTGTATTCCCACGGTTGTCCCGTGCCGTCCACGTTGATGTCACCGAACACGTCTACCACCGTACTGTTGAAGAATAGCTCGATGGCGTCATCGCCACTGATGCTGGCGGCGCTGCTGGTGTAATTGGGGGCAAAACCGAAAAAGGTGTTGAACCCGGTCGATTCGGATGCCACGTAAATGAACGTCCCGGCGGTGACGCTGTCGGCGGGGAAGGTGAACTCCTGCCCGTCGCTGCCGCCGCCGTTATTCGCGGAGCCGAATCCGTAACTGCTCAAATCGGCAATATCGTTCAGCGCGTAGAATTCCACCGCCTTCGGAATGCCGCCGGTGAGTGGTCCATCCACCACCCCGGTGATGATCAAATCTGTGGCGGGCGCTTGCGCCCCGCTAATGCCCGGCGTCAGTGCCATCATCAGCAAAACTAAAAGCATGGGTAGTAGGAAATTTTTCTGTTTCCTCACTGATATCCTCCTAAACTATTTGAAAACTAATTTTTTGACCCAAATTGATGTTGCGGTTTTGTGGAAAATCACCTCCTGTTGATATTAATTTCCCCAAATTTGTAGCGAATAATTGTCAATCAATGAGTCCGTATCATCCAGACAGAAGGAGAAATCAACGGTTGTTTCATCGGGGCTCGGACTGAAATCCTCGCCATCGAAGCCGGTCACGGTGTTGTCGGCGGTGTATCCGGTGATGATAATTTGCAGGGTGTTGATGGGGAGCGAGTTCAATGGCACGGTTCCGTCCACACAATAACTCTCTAATTCGCGCTGAATCTGGATGTTGGTGACACTGAAATCGGTGACGGGGGCGGTGGGTGCGGGTTCGGTATACACGTCCAGCGCGAAATCGGCGATGGGCTGAC
>CAZMXX010000377.1:0-4063 GCA_964570315.1 uncultured Anaerolineaceae bacterium
GGTCGCATCGGGCGCGGGGGGGGTATCGGCGGGGGCGAGCAAGCCCGCATCCGTCACTTTTTGCACCAGATTTTCTTTTTCGGTGTTGTTGACGATTAAATCCACGTCCAGCGCGGCGATGGCTTCCGGCTCCAGTTCGGCATAGCACCCCGTCACCACAATGGCGGCATGGGGATTATCCCGTTTCAGCCGCCGGATTTTCTGGCGAGAGGTTCGGCTGGCAATGTGCGTGACGGCGCAGGTGTTGAAAACGCACAAATCGGCGGGTTCGCCGGGTCCCACCACCTGATGCCCGGCGATTCTAAATTGCCGGCTCAGGCTTTCCATTTCACTGATATTCAATCTGCATCCGATAAAATCCAATCGTACCCGCACCAAACTCAACCTTTCTGCAATTAATCTATACCAGAGATATACAGACGCACAGCGTTTTTGTCAATTTTGCCCAAAAGAAAAAGCCCGACAGGCGAGCCGTCGGGCTGTAAAATTACGGCAAACCCTACAGTTTGAACATCGTCTGGAATTTCATCGCCAAGCCCATATCGCCCTGCAATTTGATTTTACCCTGCATAAAGGCGTTCATCGGGTTGAGCTTACCGGAAACCATGTCCATATAATCCTGCGCGCCCATGGTGAGTTTCATGGTCGGGTCATCAATCGTTTCCTGCGTCACCTTCACCGCGCCATCGGCGATGTTGATGAGCCACGTGCCGCCATCGTCGCCGGTCAGGTCAATTTGGATGGTGGCATTCACGCCCTCGGCGCGGCTGGGGTCAAAAGCGGCGGGCATTTTGTCGAACAAATCTTGGGGTTTCATGGAATTCTCCTCCTAATTGTTGGTTATCAGCAGCAGAGAGCTGACTGCTGACTGCTGACTGCTGACTGCTGACTGCTGACTGCTGACTGCTGACTGCTTTTAATAGTATAATGCATCTGATTGGATTGTCAATATTTTATGACGCAATGCGTAATATCAATGCCGCTGGATTTCCAAATCGTAGAAAATACTTTCGCGGGAATCGTTCCGCACGCGCACAAAATAGGTGGTGTCCGACACGAAAAAGCCATCCCAGGCGAAGAGTTGCGTGTTCATTTTGGGGTCGTATATCTGGCGGTCGCCGACGCCCATCGGAGTCATTTTATCGCCGTCGCCGCGCAGCCAGATATTCAACTGCGGATAGGTGTATATTTCCACGTTCACATCGTTGGCAATGTACCCCTGCCCCGGCGATTCTTTGAGATACATGGTGTAATGTCGCTGCTCCGGTTCTTTGCGCTCAAAATTCTGGAAACGGAAGGTGTACCATACATCCTCACCCGGTTTCAGGAAACCGCGTTGACTCCCCAACTGCGCCGGTTTCGGATTGGCAATGTCCGTGCCGGGGGGGACGGGATTCGGGACGACCACCTCTTGAATTTTGTCGGCGGGCAGCACGGAAGTGACCCGGATACCGTTGGGCGCATCGCCAAGCCGGGTGTTGATGACATCGCCCTGCAAAAGATAGTAGTCCACCACGGCGTTGGAATCGTTGCGCACGCGGACATAATAGCGGTCGCCGTCCAAAATAGTGCCTTTCCACACGTGCTCGCCGGTGTTCGGGTCGCCGTCGCGTTCCACCATCATCCCCGCCCCCATATTCTTCATTTCGTCGGGCGTTCCGCGCAACCACACCCCATACTGGTCGCCGGTGAAAATCTCAAAATTCACCTGATTGGTCAAATTGCCATCGCCGGGGGTGCTGAAAAGGGTGAGCGCCATCTCTTCAAATAATTTATCGTCGAAATTATTTTTGATGAAAGCATACCAGTGTTCCGAACCGGGTGCGAGCTGATTGGCGTTCCGGTTCAACAGCACCAGGGGGTTGTTGGGATAGACGCTATTGTCCGCCACAGGCTGAGCGGCAATGGCAGTCGTTTCGGGTACGGCGGCGGGGTGGGTCGATTCAGTGGCGGCGGCGAGCGTCTCCGGCTGTGCCATCCCGAACCAGCCCATCGCAGCGGCATTTTTCATCCATTGGGCGGCTTCTTCGGTGGACATTCCCTGCAATGCCTGCGCGGTAAGCGCCCACTTCGAGTCGGGGTTGGCGGGGTCGAGCGCGGGCACGGCGGTATTTTTGGCGGTATTCCGCGCCGCAAGACTCGCGCCGGCTGCCGGTGCAGTGGCGGGGAGTTTCCCCGTTTGCGGCAGTGCGGTCAGGTGATAATCGGCGGTCAGGTCGGCGGCGTTTTGCACATGCACATAATACACTTCATCAGCGTTCACCGCACCCGCCCAAAGCCGTTCGGCGGTGTTGGGGTCGAAATCGGCTTCCACCAATTGCCCGCTCCCTTCCTTCAACCCGCGCGGTTGCCCCGTTTCCAAAAATGAGGCAACTTGGTCGAAAGTGTACACATCGAAAGTGACTTGCCGCGCGGTACGGCTATCCCCCGGTTTGAAAACCAGTTCCAGAATTACCGACTGCACATCGCTGCCCATATCGCTGCGGCTGAACGAATACCAAAACGATTCGCCCGGCGCCAGCGAGCCGACATTCAACCCGGTGGTGAGCAAACGCGCGACATAGGGGGTGGTTCCCACACCCTGCTGTGCCGACGCCGGCAACACTGCGAACGCGAGCAGTATCGCCACCAAAAACAACAATTTCTGTTTCATCTCATCCTTCTTTCACGGTTACTACATGCTGCCAATCCAAACACTTGCCCCGAAATAATTTTCAGGGCTAAAAGCGGAAGCCGACTTAAGTCGGCTTGAGTTCTGAGCCTGAACTTCAGTTCAAGGCGAACCCACTGCACCATCAACATTTTAACGGGAGACTATCTCAATTCATTTCGCGCCCAAAAGGGCGTTGGTTTCATCCCAACATTCGCACGCGGTTTTGATTTCATCTTCCCGCACCATCGTGCCGTCATACGGTGTATCGCCCGCCTGCACCCGCCAGCCCGACAGCACCATCGGCACGGGACCATCCGCGGCGAGCCACTCGCCGTTGTATCGCCGCGCAAAATGCAGATGGCTGGCATCCGCCACGCCCCCTTCGCAACTGGCGTAACCCAGCGGCGTCCCGGCGGTCACCATTTGCCCCTGCTGCAATGCCTCATCCGCCGCCATGTGCAGATAGAGCAGCACCCAGCCCGTTTGCAGGTTGCCATCCCCATCCAAATCGAGGTATGTTTCCCCTTTACTGCCCAAAAATATCCGCCCGTCCGCCGCCGCTGTGAGCGGCACATCGGAATAATAGCAACTGCCCAGCACATCGGGGGGACCGAAATCGAGCGCACCGAGCGCACTCCCCGTGCCGTAGGCTTCATGGGGACCGCCGGTGAAATAGAAAGTATCGTCTGCGCCCCACGGCAACCGCAATGGCGGCTGGGTCAGCGAGGCGGGGACGAGCGGCACAATTGCCCGGTCAAAGGGATTGCCAAACAGCTCGCGGTACGTTTTACTGAAACCCTCCGCGCCGATTTCCGACTGCCACGTCTCCCAATCGGAATTGACCGCCAGCACATTCATCATCCCCGCTGTACCGGCATTCATTCCGGCGGGAACCAGCGCCCGGCTGCGGTTGCGAAATTTAATCGCCACCGTGCCATACTGTTTGTAGCCGTAATAGCCCTGATTGACCATCGCCGCCGCCCAACTCATCTGCAAATAGAGCCGCTCGCCGTATGGGTTGCCGCGTCCCAGCGGATAATCGCCCGTGGGCTGCGGATTCGTCACCCAGCCGCCGTAATATTCCAGCAGCGCCAACAGCACCCGGGGACCCACACTGTACTGCCGAGCCAGCCGGTCGATGATTTCCGCGCCGGAAAGGGACACGCCGTTCACTTTTTCCGCATATGTCGCCAGATAGCCCCCCTGCGCCTGCACAAAAGCGGCGGTATCGAACCCGACATACGCCGGGCTGAAGACCACTTCGCTGTCGGGCAGGATGGAAACCACCGGCGCGGTGCGGTTCAAATCCAGCGGCACGCGGATGGTTTGCCCCACATGGATGACCGTATTTTCGGATTCAAATTCGTTGAGCGCCAGCAAATCTTCCAGCGGAATATCATAGGCATAGCT
>CAZMXX010000378.1:0-4062 GCA_964570315.1 uncultured Anaerolineaceae bacterium
TGGTTTTAGTGGCCAATGATTTCGCCTCAACATTCTGGAGGGCTCGCCGCCTTCCAGAAATCCAGTCTCCCCAGCGCCAACACATCAAAAACCCTTTATTTACAATGCCTTGAGAGCTTCCAAGTGCCGTTCTCCGCGTCCCTACGCGGGAAATGTTTTTCTCCACATTTTCCCCAAACAGAGAATGGACGTGGGTTCGATTCCCTCTGCCATATCAAACGCGGTGTTGTCATAACCCGAGTCTCCAGCCCAGGGTAATCCCTTCAGTGAAAACGGGGCGTTGCCATGGCTATCTTTCCGCTGGACTGTTCCATACTTGCCGTAGTTGCACCCATCACCTTGGCCATTCTTGGAACAAGTCTTCTTCATCCAGGAATGGCCCTCTCGCGTTTTTTAGGGCTCGCAACATCCACCCAACGGGAGGAAGTTTTTGAGAAGCAGCTCTTCGCAAACTGTTTCTGATACTGGAGTCACTTCGCGACCAACCTTTCCAGTATTCTCGCATGATCCACTCGAGCCGACTCTGAAGTT
Organism: uncultured Anaerolineaceae bacterium; assembly: GCA_964570315.1. GTDB lineage: Bacteria > Chloroflexota > Anaerolineae > 4572-78 > 4572-78 > JANTHQ01. The sequence goes on from CAZMXX010000378.1 coordinate 532, forward strand.
CACTAATCAGCTCTATAGGGATTACTTTAATGTCACCCATAGCCTGTTCCGCGATCGTATCGATCTTAGTCATCCTGGTTACAATAACAGCAGCCGTATTATCGTCATCAAATTGTTGCGAAGCCTGAAGAGTTCGCCTGTGCCCATCGGCTTGATTTACGTCGCCCAAGCTAATGGAGTCACGCTGAACCTCAATCTTCGCTTCAATAGTAATTCCGTGGTTATCTGAAAGCCAAACCCCATCCGGAGCACCATCGTCAGGTGGTCGACTTGCTGTAAAACCAAGTAACTGGCCGAAAATTTGGAGAGATTCACAGACCTGATCGTGACTCCCATCCAAGAATTCTTTAAGTCGTGCTTGCCATCTTAGAAAACGCCCTCGGTGATAAGGGTAAGTTTCTACAAGCTGATCCCAGTGGTCAAAAAGTTTCTCATGCGATGAATCTTGCGATATTGTTTCTACTTCGCCAGAGAGCTTATTATATGATTTTCTTAAGCGATTGAACCACGATGCAGATCCCCCTTCCGAAACGGCTTTCTTTAACAGGTTGAGGCTTTTGGGAAGCGCGTCTTGCTCATCGTCGAGTTTGAATGACAAGTAGTATGTAAATGCCTGTAAATATGTCCAGAAAGCGCGGTGTTCGCGCTCATGTCCTGGCAGCTCTGTGCTAACTTTTTCAAAAAAATCACAAGCGTTTGTCAAATTCCGAGATTCAAATAACGCACGCCATCCATTGACTTCAGCAGAAACGGAGCGACTTACCTCCAAATCTTTTTGAGATGGGACTTTCGGAGGCCGTGCTTCATTTTCCTGTTTGTCAAACTCAGAAAAATCACCCCGAAGAAACTTAGATGCAAACGGAACTACTTGTCCCATCCCGTCCTGTGTCAGTTCCAAGCCTACTTCAACTTGCCGACGGATACGCTCACTAACCAGTGCCCCGAAGTCCTTCGATTCCATTTCGGCCTGGAAGCGCGTATCCAAAAGATAGTATACGGCGTAATCGCTCTCCCCCCGCGTACAACGCCCGATACCCTGTTTAATTCGCTCCAGCATACGTGTGCGTTGAAAGGAAGCGTCCTTTAATTGTTCACAAACGAATCGTTCAAGTTGTCCAGTCGCAATCGGCAGAGAAGGAAGCACTGCTAATCGACATGACGAATCAGGGAAATCCATTCCTTCAAAACGACCACCGATAAAAAGATGGCCTTCGCTTGCCGCACTGAAAGCATCAATTTCATCTCCCGTTGATGTGAGTTCCCACGTAGTTACTTGGCCGAGTTGATCTTGTAGCCATTGCTTCCACCGTGATGCTTCATGCTTAGAAGAACATAGCCATACGCTCTTTTTTTCCACTTTTAGTAGCTCACATAACGGTACAAGCACCTCATTTGTCGGCTCGGCCCGCGAAGTCGGAGAAGCCGTTTGATTGAATATGAAAAGCCGTCTGCCATCCTGCGCTCTGGAGAGATTTGTAGGAATTTCTATCTTCTTAATTGTCGGAGTACCAAGGCGTCTTCGTAAATCCTCTGGATCATGTAGAGTCGCGCTCATATATATCCGCTGACGCGAAGCCGATAGGAGGTCGTAATCCTGTGCTGGATAGATGTATGGACGAAAAAGGATCTCGTCTGGGCTAACCAACATGAGGGTTTGTCTTGCCCGATGCCGAATGCGCCCCCAACGGAAACTGAGATTCTTCCATGCCGGATCGTTTTGAGGCGCCATACTAAGTTTTATATCCAACAAAGCTTCGACTTCGTCCCACATTTCAAGCATGGCGGGAAACGGAACAAGATCTGTGGGCCTCCATGGACCGACTTCTATCTCCTTGACGAAATCATCTGCTACCGGGCTATCCGAATAGGCTGAAATGAGACGCATGAGTTCCGAGAACAATTCGCCGTGCTCCCACTTCCTGACTTGGGCGGAATAGAGAGATGAAAGAGCTCCCTCGGCAAGCTGTGCATCGTCGAGTACGAGATAATCAGCAGCCTCGACTGCCGGTCCTTGGTTGATATATACCCAATAATTCATTATCCCTATCGCTTGGGCACGTCGATACAACCGGAGATCCTTCGGCAAAAAATCCTCTCCTCTGCCCTCAAATCGGACCGTGGGCACACCAAGATCGATAGCCTCACTCTCCAATTGCTTGGCCAACGTTTTGTTGCCTGTAAGAACAGCAACACGGTTCCCTTGATTCCGCCAATACTCTAGAATTAAAAGTGCAATTAGAGTCTTTCCTGCGCCAGTAGGAAGTTCAATAGCGATATCAGATAATTTATAAGCCTCTGAGGCGTATATATTCAAAACTTTCTCTTGCGCAGGCCGAAGTTCCGAAAATCGGGTATTAGCAGTTGGAGCTATTAACTTGTAAACATCGATTGTCATATTTGCCCCTCCCTATCCTCTAGTTGCATCCATTTATTCCATAATGCTCATAAATTCTATTCAAAACGGTCGAGTGATTTTCCACAAATTCAGATGGCGTCCAAGTCGGATATTTTTGTAAGACACGCAGAGAATTCGGGCAGGTATCTATGTTCTTCTCAAAGTATTTCTTCTTTTTCTCAGTATAATCGAGTCGCCCCTGCGATGTATTTTTCCGGCGGGTAATCAAAACAAGGTTGCCTAGCTTGTGAACAAACTCCTCGCGCTGTTCAGGTGTAAAGTCCTTGATCCACTGGCTATCATTTTTCGGGTTTTGCGGCAGGATATGTTCGACAGACAGCGTTTCGAAGTGCATTCGATGGTCCTGATTTTGCCACAAATAATCCAGTTTCAAGAGTACATAACGGGCGAATCGCCGCCCATACACGGGGCCTTCAAGTACCCGTTTAAATGCGTCAGAATCGAATGAAAAGCATCCGGAAGAAAACACATCCTCAGAACTGGCTGCACCATCTATTACCTTAATGACATTATTCATGGCTTCTATTCGGTCAGTTGGAGTATATTGAGCAATCCAGTCAGCAGAAAACTTATTGTCTAATGCAACTAGAAAATTCAAAATCTTCTTATCCCTAAACCTGTCGTAATATCTAAGCAGTGGTGGAATCCAGTCTGTAGCAGGTAGGCCAGTGAGCATGACCTTAATTAGGTTATCAAATGCAAAGTTCCCGACAAAATCGTAGTTTTGACCACCAAGCAGGGTTCTATAATACTCAAGATAACGATCAATCAGTTCAAAGGTTTCTCTGCCTCTCTTCAGCAACGGTTTCTTGACCTGCCCTGTCGTCTTATCCCGCTCTCGAGGCTCATAGATTTTTTCTTCGAATTCCTGGAGCAAGTTCAATCTGGCTTTTTCCTTTACCAAAATCGTCCTTAAATGATTCAGGAAACGATCAAAGTCATCACCGAGTTCGCCTTCGGCTTCCTCCCAAAGCTTGGCATATTTCCATTTTTCCTCATTGGTTTCTAGTGCTCCAAGGTTAATCGATTTGATGATATCGCTGTTCCTGAGCGGTATTCCGCGATCATTCAGAATTGTGAACAGACGGAACGCATCTTCTAAATCTTCTGTGGAC
>CAZMXX010000379.1:0-1549 GCA_964570315.1 uncultured Anaerolineaceae bacterium
CCATAATGAGTGTGCCATGCTCGATGCCCAAGCGGGCGGCGCGCAGAATCGAGCCGTCCCCGCCGAGGGTGATGAGCAAATCGGTGCGGGCGATTTTGGCGGAGATGGTTCCTTCATCCCAACTGCTGCTCACCCAACCCGAAACGCCGAAACTCTCGATGAATTCGAGCATTTCAGCGACCATCACCCGCGATTGGGGTAATTTGGGGTGGTATAAAATTCCGATGCGCCGGAAGTTGGTTTCAGGTTTCAAGTTTCAAATCTCACGAATCACGAATTACGAATCACCGAAATAATTTCCGGGAAAGGTACATCCGACTGCGCTTTGGTCTCCAAATTGCGGATGGTGACCACTTCTCGCGCCAGCTCTTCTTCCCCAATGATGATGGCGAAACGGGCGCGGGCGCGATTCGCGCTTTTGAGCTGCGCCTTCAAACTGCGGTCGCCGAAGCTCATCTGCACCGGAATATCCGCGTCGCGGAGTTGCGCCGTCAGCCGCACCGCCTCCACTTTGGCGGTCTCGCCCAGATACGCCACAAACGCGACGGGGGAGACGGCGGCGGGCGGCTCCACGTTCTGCGCCTTCAGGGTGAGCACAATCCGTTCAATGCCGGAGCCGAACCCGATACCGGGCGTCGGTCTGCCGCCGAGCGTTTCAATCAGCCGGTCGTAACGTCCGCCGCCGCAAATCACATCCTGCGCGCCGAGCGAGCCGGGCGCTTTGATTTCAAACACGGTTTTGGTGTAATAATCCAGTCCGCGCACCAGCTTGTGGTCAATCTGATACGGGATTTTCCGCGCTTCCAGATAGCGGCGCAGTTTGCCCAAATGGTCGGCGCAATCGTCACAGAGATGATCCACAAATTGCGGCGCGTCGTCAAGTAGGGGGCGGGTGGCTTCTTCCTTCGTGTCCAATATTCGCAGCGGATTTTGTTTCAGCCGCCGTTTGTCGTCCGGGGGCAAAACCGCTTCAAATTGGGCGAAATAATCGGTCAGTTTTTGGATGTATGCCGGTTTGCAGGCGGGGCATCCGGTGGAATTGAGGTGCAGGGTCAACCCGGTTAAGCCCAAATTGCTGAACAGAAACCACGCCACACCGATGAGTTCCGCGTCCACGGCGGGGTCTTTTTCCCCCAGAATTTCCAGATTAAGCTGGGAGTGCTGGCGGTAGCGTCCTTTTTGGTTGCGCTCATGCCGGAAAAGGGGACCGGTCGTCCACAATTTGAGCGGCGTCGGTTGGGTGTGCAGCCCGTTTTGCACGAAGGCGCGCATCACCCCGGCGGTGAATTCAGGGCGCAGAGCGATGATGTCGCCGTCGCGGTCTTCAAAAAGGTACATTTCCTTTTCGACAATGTCCGTGCCCTGTCCCACGCCGCGTTTGAATAACGCCGCCTGTTCCAAAATCGGGGTGTCAATCCGCCGGAAACCGAACAAATCCATCGTGTGCTGTGCCCGGTCGAGCACGAATCGCCAGTAGCGTTGGTCGTCCGGCAGAACATCCTGCATGCCGGTCAATCGTCGATAGCGTAATTTTGCCACAGAAGCCTCC
>CAZMXX010000379.1:1649-4013 GCA_964570315.1 uncultured Anaerolineaceae bacterium
TCAATCCGCCGTGCGGGGATTCTTCGCCGCTTCCCACAGGATGAAAATGGTGATGTCGATGAGCACGATGATGGCAACCAATTTATACACCCGCGATGAAATGATGAACGCCAGCAAACCGAAGGTGAGCGAGAAAATATAATATCCCAGCACGATGGCGCGGGTGCTGAAGCCCATATCCAGCAGACGGAAGTGCAGATGGTCGCGCCCGGCAACCAGCGGCGAACCTTTTTTGCGCCAGCGCCACAGCATCAGCCACGCCACGTCGATGATGGGGATACCCAGCACCAGCAGCGCGGTGGCGACTTTGGCGGGCGCGAGAATGCTCAGCGATGCCAGCCCCCAACCGAGGGTGAGACTCCCCGCCGACCCCATGAAGATTTTCGCGGGCGCAAAGTTGAAGGGCAGAAAACCGAGCGTCGCCCCGGCGAGCGCCAATGGAAACAGAAAGACCGTTGTTTGCCCCAGCGACCACGCATGCCAGGCGAACAGCAGCGCGGCAATTATCGTGACGCCCGCCGCCAGCCCGTCCAGCCCGTCGAGAAAGTTGACGGTGTTCAGCATGCCCATCACCCAAAAAATGGTGAGCGGGTAGGTGATGAACCACGGAAAAGTGACCGGCTGGCTGAAAAAGGGCAGGGTTACTTTTTGGATGAAGATGGTGAAGGCGATGGCAATCAGCGCGGCGACAAACTGGGCGGCAAATTGCGGCTTGGGGGGGAGGTTCAGAAAATCGTCGAGCAAGCCGTAGCCGAAAACGAACACCGTACCCACGATGACCCCCGTCAGCAGAAAACGGTCGGGTGAACCGGGGGACGGGGGCGCGAGTGCCAGCGCCAGCGCCGCGCCACCCATAAATCCGCCAAAAATAGCGACGCCCCCCAGCCGGGAGATGATGCCGCGATGTTTGCGCCGCCCACCCGGTTCATCGGCAACCCCCCACCGGGGACCGACCCGAATCATCACCGGGGTGAGCAGAACGGATATGAAAAATGCCGCTGCGAAAATCAGAATTGCCATAAAGGATGCGCTATTCTTCGTCCCAATAATCTTCCAATTGCACGCCGAGACCGTCCGCCAGCCGGTTGACGAAGGCAAAATAGCCGACAATCTGGTTGATGTCCAAGATGGCGCGGTCGCTGAAACCGTGTTCCCGCAACGATTGCACATCGGCGGCGGTGACCTCCCACGGGGTGCGGGTGAGTTTGGCGGCGTAATCGAGCATGGCGCGCTGGGTGGGGGTGATGTCCGCGCGGGTGTAATCTTCTTTCAGTTGCGCCACCAACGCCGCATCTTTGGTCAGCTTGTGGAGTCCCGCTCCATGGTGCTGCATTCAGTAGCGGCAGTGGTTCAGCGCGGAGACAACGGTGGCAATCATCTCCCGTTCCGGGCGGCGGATGGGCGATTTGCCGTACATCAGCGTGCGATACAGTTGCACGTGGGCGTGCATGGATGGAATGTTCAGGCTGTGAATTTTCAGGATGTGGTCAATGCCGCCCCACGGCGCGGTATATTCGGCGTAGGCTTCCGCCACGTCGCCGGTGGCTTCATCCGTGGGGATAACTTCAATCCAAGCGGGGTTTTTGTTTTCCATCGTCAACCCGTCCCGAATTGGCGGTCACCGGCGTCGCCCAAACCGGGCACAATATAGCCGATGTCGTTCAGCCTTTCATCAATGGCGGCGATGTGGATGGCGACATCGGGGTGGGCTTTTTGCAGGGCTGTCACGCCTTCCGGGGCGGCGATGATGCCCAGATATTTGATGCGCGCCGCGCCCCACTTTTTCAGAATGTCAATGGTCGCCACGGCAGAGCCGCCTGTCGCCAGCATCGGGTCGAGCACCAGACACACTTGCACGGTCGGCATTACGGGCAGTTTGTTGTAATATTGCACCGGCTTCAGAGTGCGCTCATCGCGGAACAGCCCGATGTGCCACACTTCGCTGCCGGGCATCATTTCCCAAACGCCTTCCACCATGCCCAATCCCGCCCGCAGAACGGGAACCAGCCCGATTTGCTCTTGCAGCAGATAGCCGGTGGTGTGCGCCATCGGTGTTTCCACGTCAATCGGGGCGATTTTCAAATCTTGGGTGGCTTCATACGCCAGTAAAATCGAAATTTCGCGGATGAGTTCGCGGAATTTTTTCGGTTTGGTGGCTTTATCGCGCAGCTTTGCCAATTTATGTTTGACCAAAGGGTGTTGGGATTCAAAAACCTGTTTGCTCATAACGCTGTCTCCTCAAAAACTATGGGTCGTGTCACCGGCTCACAAAAAAACCCGGGCAGGCGCGCCGGGCTTCCGTGGAAACCATTTAATTATACCTCAAAAGGGGGTTCCCCACAATTTTTAATTGAGTTGGGGGTG
>CAZMXX010000380.1:0-4007 GCA_964570315.1 uncultured Anaerolineaceae bacterium
GGTGTTGAACCCCTGGTCGATAACCAGGGTGGGGGCTTTCAGCGCAGTAGCTCCTTTCACCCATTGCCCGGCATTGTCCATCCCCCAGTCGAACCAACCGGCGACGGGTTGCGGGATTCCGGCGCGCACGGCGGTTATTGTCAACCGGGTATCAGTACCATTGACGGAAAAGTGATGCTCGCCAACCAGCCAATCGCGGATTTTACGTTCCACCCGGCGGGCATCGGCTTGGTGCTGTAAAACAGTGACGGGGAGTGCCAATGCCAGCGCGAGTGTGCAACTATCTCCGTTGACAATTTTGAAAAGTGCCGTATACAGCGCAGCGCGGAGTTCGGGACTATCGGTGAACCGGTCGAAATCCATGCGGTGGATGGGACGGGTATATTGGGCGACATTGGCGCCGACCAGATATTGAGTGTCGTCAAAAGCAACCAAATCGGGGCGGACGCCGCCGGAGCGGGTGCGGGTGACGCCGGCGAGCGACAGTCCGGTGGTGGTGTCGGCATCCAAACCGACTGCCGCAGACAGTATTACGGTTTGGATAGTCTTGCCGTGAACTTCAGCGAGTTTGAGATGACTGAAACCGGGGTCAACACCGATTTTCCGGGTGGCGATTTTCTTCATTACCGTGTGTCTCCTTACATTATAAATGTGTTTACTGCAATAAATTGCAGTGACATAATATTTACTCCAATTGCATTTCCAACGTGCGGATTTCACCGTGTAGCGGATGGCTGTAATCGGTTTCAAAATATTCCGGGCACGTCTCATCCTGTTCAATTTTGCGAGCAATGAAGATACCGGGAGCGTAGATGGACTTTCCGGCGTCGGCGATACAGTATGCCAGCCAGCGCAGGGTATTGTATGCCAACCAATCCGGGGCGTCATCCCGTTGCGCAGCAGCACATACCGCCTGAATCGCAATTTTCCGCGGCGTGCCGCAACGGTCTACGAGCAGGTCAAGCAGCGGTTGGTACGCAGGCGAGAGTTTACTGCAATTTTTTGCAGTGATTGTTGTTTGTTGTTGTCGTGGTTGTTTTTTAGAATCGGAATCAGAGTTTTTAAAACTACAACTACTACGACCACTGCAATCTTTTGCAATTTTACTGCAATCTTTTGCAGTAAATATTTCATCCGTGGCGGATGTGGACAACGCAGCGTCCGACTCCCAACGCAGCGGGAGCGCATTATCATCCGACCGGAGAGTTTCGAGATTATCATCATCAGTGGGCAACGCAGCGCCCGCATCCCAACGCAGCGGGAAAATGATGATTTGTCCGTTTCCCAGATTTTTCACGCGAATATAGTGTGCTTTTTTCAACTCGCGTAAGTGATCGTACATACGTCGTTCTTTAAGCCCGCGAACGTGGGCGAACTCGGCGACGGTGGCAGGGGGTGTGCGCTCACCTTTGGTTTGCCATGCCAGCCCGTGCAATTGTGCCAGTGTGCGGAAAATTGCATCAGGCAGGTGTGTGTTGAAAATGATACCGGCGGGCACATTCACAAAGCGGGGTGGAAGTTTGAGTGCCATCACACCGCCTCAGAACTGAATAATTCAAGTTGGACGTTTCCGGTGGCATAACGTAGTGAAATGAGTGCATCCACCAAATTTATTAGCGCACCATCGAGATTTTTATTGAAAGGGATGACTGCCATCGCTTTTCCGGCAACCGCCTCAATCACAATGCCGGTTTCGGAACCGGCTGAATACTGGTGCAGCATCTGAGCCAGGTGTCCGGGCGGAGTGAGGATTTCCCATCCGGAATCACCAAATCGCAATCCAATCGGAACAGGAACAGTGGTAATGAGGTTCATGGCAACTCCTTTTGCAGTAATTCTGTCAAACGGATACCTGACTGCGACAACTGAACAGGTTTGCGATAGGCGTACCGGATGAGACCTGTATTGGCAAGCCCCCACACCCCTTTGCGGGTTTGTTGGGTAGACACCTGTGCCCGGAGCATCAGATTGTCCATTGAGATAGGGTCATCCGGCGTGCGGCGCAAAACATCGAAGATATTGCGTGCCTCGGGAGAAAGAACATCGTACAGAGCCAGTAAACATTTGTCGTCCATAGTTGACCTCCTGTGGATGGAATTGGCAGAAAACAAAAAACGCCCTTGAATTGTGAAATTTCACAATTCAAGGGCGTTGCTTTTGAAAGCAAAAAAGGATGTGTTACAATGACAACAACGTTGCTAATGTCAACACAAATCTTTGCTGAAACTAAAGGTCATCCGGATTGAACAGACCGAGTGCAACGGTAAGATTCACCGGTGACAGTCTCGGTGAACGGGCAGGAGCAGGCGGTGGAACAATGGCAATTGTGTCATTCCCACCAAAAATCCCGTTTTGCATATCGGAAACGTGCCCGATGAGCTGTATCTCCGTTTGAAAATCCGGGCAAAACAAGAGAAGCGGTCGCTGTGCGCCGAAGTCACCATTCTGTTGGAGCGGGCATTGGCAGCCGATACGGCGACGTAAGCCAATCTGCCGGACACCGTTCGTCGCCGGCGTTTTTTCCGCCCCGAAGTCGTCAATGCCCCCAACACTTTTTGGTAAAAATTTTCGCTGAATAGCGGCGTTGATAAAGTGCCCTTCATTGAGAAAAGGGCACGGTATCAAATTTCAAATAGCGGTTCAACAAGGGTTATGCGGCGGCTCGCGCAATTGGCTTCGCAACAACACTCGGAGCAAGCAACATCACCGCTATCGGTACAGCTGCCTCTTCTACGCCGCATAAATCCTTTTTTCGTTAGGTGTAAAAGCCCCGGTTTCTATAAGCAAGGAGAACAAAAATGAATGAGAAAAGTAAGTGCCCGGTAACGAGAGATACCTACAAACACACCACACTGGGTGGGAACATGGTTCGGAACTGGTGGCCGAATCAACTAAACCTTAAGCTCCTCTACCAAAACCCGCCTAACCTGAAGCCCACAACTGAGGGTTTTAACTACGCCGAAGCCTTTGCCAAACTCGACTACGAGGCGTTGAAAGCAGACCTCCGTCGTTTGATGACTGAGCCACAGGATTGGTGGCCAGCTGACTACGGTCACTATGGTCCCCTTTTCATTCGTATGGCTTGGCACAGCGCCGGCACCTACCGGGTCTTCGATGGACGCGGCGGCGGTTCCACAGGAAATCAGCGTTTTGCGCCGGTAAACAGCTGGCCCGATAACGTAAACCTCGACAAGGCACGGCGTTTGCTCTGGCCCATCAAAAAGAAATACGGCAACAAGATATCCTGGGCAGATCTGTTGATACTCGCCGGAAACGTTGCTCTGGAAGACATGGGTTTTCAAACCTATGGGTTTGGCGCCGGACGTGTGGATATTTGGGAGCCCGAGGAAGATGTAAATTGGGGACCCGAATCCGAGTGGTTGGCTGATGAGCGCCATAGTGGCGAGCGGCAACTTGAATCTTCCCTGGCGGCTGTTCAAATGGGTCTGATTTATGTGAACCCTGAAGGTCCGAACGGCGAGCCCAACGTGCTGGCGGCGGCAGAAGACATTCGCGAGAGTTTCCGACGTATGGGAATGAATGATGAAGAGACGGTTGCGCTCATTGCCGGTGGACACACATTCGGGAAATGCCACGGGGCTGCCGATCCCAACAAGTATGTGGGTCCGGAACCTGAAGCAGCGCCGCCGGAAGAACAGGGGCTGGGATGGAAAAACAGCTTTGGTACCGGCAAAGGCGCCGACACAATCTCCAGTGGGCTTGAGGGCGCCTGGACCCATACGCCCACAAAATGGGACAACAGTTTTCTTGAGATACTCTTTCGCTATGACTGGAATCTGGAAAAAAGCCCGGCTGGGGCTTGGCAATGGGTGCCGGCTGAACCCGAAACCGCGAACCTTGTCCCCGGTGCGCATGATCCCGATAAACGATACAAACCCATCATGCTCACAACAGACTTGGCGCTGCGGATGGATCCCGTCTATAAACCCATTGCCCGCCGCTTCCTTGAACATCCCGAGGAATTAGCCGCCGCTTTTGCCCGCGCT
>CAZMXX010000381.1:0-3989 GCA_964570315.1 uncultured Anaerolineaceae bacterium
AATAATCCATCTTAAAATCACCGACTCGTGGTCTTGACAATGGGGGTAACCTTAACCCAACGGTCACAACAAAATCATATCTTTGCGGCAATGGTCGCCGTGGTCAAATTGGAAACGCTCAAAATTCACCACCGCACCAATCATTTTGCCATCAAACAGAAACTCTATCTCAAAGCTATTCAGGCTGCTTATGACGAACTCAAACAACTAAATTCCCAAACTTTCAATTTTGTCAAATCCGCACCTGCGTAAGGTGAGTTACGAATAAAGAATCAAAAAATAATTCATTCATTTGACAAAAAATGAATTATGTCGGTTGTAGTGTTTTTGGAGAAGGGTTAAAATATCAGGTGAAGTTTATATCCAATTGAAACTGCGTGTGCCCGGTTTTTTGCGTCCAATTTGGTGTAAATGCTTCTGACGTGGCTTTAACAGTAGGTTCCGCAATTGAGAGCTTGTATCCGATTGCTTTATCCGTTAAGCCATCTGCCATCAATTTCAGGATTTCACATTCCCGGTTGCTCAATTCCTTTGAAAGTGGTTTGAGCATATCATCGGGAAATTGCACCACAGCGCGGATATCTTGAATTAGTTCTTCGGCACTGAAACCTTTGCGCCGCACAATGTGTGCTCCCGCCAGTTTCGCATCCTCCAATAGGTGTTGATACGCGGTAATCGCAATTATCTTTATAGCAAGATTCTCCGCTCGCACTCGCCGGATTTGTTCTATACCCGCATGCTCATCACCAAACCACATCAAATCCATTATTAGTACATTCGCTTTATTTTTATGGATGGCGGTCAATGTGTTACCAGCGTTGTCAATTTGACCCACCAATTCAATATCTCGATATTGGTCCAAATTTAGCTGCAATCCAGTCAGTATCATTGGGTCGTCATCCGCAATCAAAACTCTGATTCTATCAGACATTTTCTTTACCACCTTTTTCAAGTTCAGACAGTATCTTTTCCATTTGGGCAATAAGCTGTTCAGTATCTTCTATTTCAATGACCAACGCGGGATCTGCACTCATACCGAATATTGCCAGTTTTTCCTTCAATATCCACAATCGGCGATAATATTGTTCCAGGGTCTTTTTTATTCCTGTTATTCTTATCGTTTCAATTGGCACCCTCACACCACTGGCAGATTTCAAAGCAATTAATTCGGTTTGTGTTTTTTTGATTTGGTTTGAAATCTCAAGAAGTTCATCTGTTGCCAAAACACCAACTATCAATTTTAAAATTGCCTCTCCCGTGAGCCCTTGTTTCGTTCTTGCCTTACTTGCTCCTGCATCCCTGGCCGGTTTAACTAAATTTGGATAGGCACTAATGGCGATGATTGGTAACTGTGATTTAATATCACGTATTTTTCTGATGACATCTTCTCCGGCAATTTTTTCACCAAACCAATCCAAGTCGAGGAATAAAATATCAACTTCAACATCCCGCACTTTTTCTATAACATCGTCAATAGTTTCGGTAACGGTTATCACATCCAATGCCACTTCAGGATATGATTCCAGTGCTGTTTTTACTCCCAACGCAAACAATTCTTCATCATCTGCAATCATAACCCTAATCGGGACTTTCATCACCCCCTCCTTTCATTTCCCGATAAAACCATCCTGACACTCCAAATGAACGATGATTTCGGTGCCGATACCTATTGTTGATTCAACGCTCAATTCCCCTCCAATTTTTTTTGCCCAACGTTTCATCTGTCGCAAGCCAAATGACGTGATTTCCGCCTTTTTTTCTTCAACAGAAAAACCGCAGCCATTGTCCTTGATTGAATAACGCAATGTATTATTCTCTCTACCAAGGACAACCCATAATTTGTGGCAATCTGTGTGCGATTCATTCAGTATCCCTGAATGTTTTTTGGCGTTATTAATTGCCTCTACTCCAATGCGGTAAAGCCCGTATTGTATCTCTGTCGTGAGACAACGCTCCAAAGTTGGAGGAATATCCACTCGCATAATTGAATCCAGCGCCAATGCTCGTCCCAACTCCAGCAAAGCTTCATTCAAGCCTTTGTCGCGCAATGTTGGCTGACGAAGTTCAGTCATAAGTTGGTTCAAATTATCATAAGCGAAACGAGTTCCGTGGATAATTGAAGTTAGATTGTTTTCAATTTTGCTTATCGCTTCTTGACGGTTTTGTAAGCTGTCATTATCAGAATCAGACTTGCGATGTTCTGGCGGCAGCACTGTTTTCAGCGTATTCTGTGTTGCCTCCCCAATTAACAGTGGACCACCGTGCAAAACATTCAGTGCATCGTGAATGTCGTTTTGCAACCATTCGCGTTCTTCGCGCACCGCTTTATCCGACACCTGTCTGGACGCCAAACGAATGTTTTCTATCGTGTCTGCAATTCGATCAACATACAATTTCAAATCATTTTCCCAATTCGGTTCAATTAAACTTACTGTTGAAGAAATACTTAACACAACCTCAAAAATCAATTGCTTGAATTTGTTCACAAATCGGATGATGAAAAAGCCTTGTTCCGTTTTTTGACGCACCTTGTCAAACGAAAAACGACTCCGTGCCCATGCACTTTTCCACGGTACATACACAATGCGAACACCAGTTTTTTTGTCCGCAACACCCTTTTGGTGACGGGATAAATTTCGTTTTATTTGCGTCACTTCTGAGGCTTGAAGGCCAAACCAAGCATATTCCGGCAACGTTTCGCCTAAAAAGGCATGAACCTTGACAAAACCACGCCGAAATCCGATATCCTGAAAGCAGGATTTTAGTTGATGCGCAAGTTTTGAAGTAGTAACGGAGAATTGAAATCCTGTCACAACTGCTTCAATTTTCTTGCGGAACTCCAATGAAAGTGCCATTTCCAGTTCGCGTGAAGCCTGAGTAACAAATAGCCACACCGTTTGGCTGTCTTCTTTTGAAGTAATGCTATCTGGCTCACAGCTCAGCGAAAGGACGCCAATTGCTTTGTTTTGAGAGGCAATCAACGGAATATGATAATTAAATCTGTGTTCATCGCGTGTGGAGGATAAGCTATGCTGAAAAACTTCCGGCTGTGTTTTCATAAATGTTTGGAGTTGTCGTTGTGCCTCTGAATCGTTGAGAACTTCTTGCATGCTACGCGCTGTATTAACAGCCACAGCAGGCAATTCATATGGCATCACTCCAAACAAATGCACAGATGCATATTGAACATCCAGTAATATTTCCGCCCCATGGATCACATCTTGCATTAGTTTTTTTACGCCGTTCTGTGGTTTTAATATCTGTTGAGAATACAAAAGAATATCTTGTACCCGTTGATATTTATCCCGCCGTTCTGCAAAATCCATTGCATTTGCCAGCGCCACAGATGCCCATGCGGCTAGAAGCTTTATTTGTTCAATATCGGCGATATTGAATGCCCCAATCCGGTCGCTATCGAGACTGAGGGTGCCAATTAACTTTTTCCCAACATAGAGTGGGGTTACAAGGAGAGCTTTATAATCTCTACCTTCCTCTTTAACTATAAACCTTTTATCCTTCATTCGGTCAGAAACATTGATGGTTTCTTTTTTTTGCAGGGCAATGCCGGCGATACCTTCGCCGTATTTGAAGTCCAATGAGCCTTCTCGAGTGAACGTTGTTGGATAAGATGCTGCTAATTCCAGAATTCCGGTTTGAGAATTAAAGAGGTGTAATGTGCTATTTTGATATTTGCTCGGAGAAATAACTTCCGTGGTTTTCTTGCAAAATAAGGCGGCAAGCTGTCGAATGTCCGTTTCTTGTAAAAGTTCTTTGCTTATATCCCGTAAAATTTTTCTTCTTTCAAGGAAGTCTCGCTTTTGCCATCCGTAATAATACGTAAAACAAGCAACTGAGATGAGAATGATCGCATCTGGAAACCAGACGTAAAATACTGAGCTAATATATACCGGGAATATGCTTGAAGTATCAAGGAATAGCTCCGGTTTTGCGAAATGCATTAATGATACCGCAGTCCAGAAACCTAGCAG
>CAZMXX010000382.1:0-3979 GCA_964570315.1 uncultured Anaerolineaceae bacterium
CAAGAAAATGAAGTTCAAGATTTTTATTGAAACTTACAATGGGAGAGATTTCATCAAATAATTCCCTAAGCCCTTTTTCCCGAAACCATTGATAGGCGTTCAACTGAACGTCAATCAGCTTCGGCAACTCCAACACATCCTGCGTACGCGAATATTTTTTCTTGGGTAACATCGCCATCAGATAAAAACTCTCCTTTTACTTGTTGCACTTCTTCAGCCGCACAAGCCAACACACCGAATCCCGGTTCGTTCTTCATACAGCAAAACAAGCGAAACAATATGTGCTTGTTTCGCTTTTATAACAATAGGTTTTGTGGATTTATAACCGTTTATTGAATTGCATGCACCTGCTTTTGAGGTAATTTCTTGCGGTAAGTGGGGATTTTGTCAGCCCGTTCGCAGGTAGTTCATCTCGTCCCGCGCCACAACACTGTGCATTTGAGGCGCAACCCGCCCGTAAACCGCAATTTTACATTATAGGCATGGGGCATACTTTTGTCAATTTTATGATTCTTTTTTGTACAAAACAGGGGGTTGGGTTTCCACCCCCCTGTTCATCGTCAGTGCAGGGTTATAAACCGGCTTCTTTGCGCAGTGTGTCGGCTTTGTCGGTGCGTTCCCAAGTGAAGTCCACATCAGTGCGCCCGAAATGCCCGTAGGCGGCGGTCTTCTGGAAGACGGGTTTGCGCAAGTCCAACTGCTGAATGATAGCGGCGGGACGGAGGTCGAAGTGTTTTTCAACCAGTTCAACGATTTTTTCGTCGCTGATTTGCCCTGTGCCGAAGGTTTCCACCGCCAGCGAGACGGGATGCGCCACGCCAATGGCGTAGCTCACTTGCAGCTCAACACGGTCAGCCAAGCCCGCCGCCACGATATTTTTGGCAATGTAGCGGGTCATATACGCCGCCGAGCGGTCAACTTTGGTGGCATCTTTGCCGGAGAACGCGCCACCGCCGTGCCGAGCCACACCGCCGTAGGTATCAACGATGATTTTGCGCCCGGTCAGCCCGGCATCGCCCAGAGGACCGCCGGTCACAAAGCGTCCTGTGGGGTTGACAAAGATTTTCGTGTCGTCGTCCACCAATCCAACCGGCACAACTTCATTGATGACGCGTTCGATGATGTCGCTGCGGATGTCTTCCTGTTTCACATCGGGGCTGTGCTGGGTGGAAATCACCACGGCATCCACCCGTTTGGGCTTGCCGAAGGCGTATTCCACGGTCACTTGGCTTTTGCCATCGGGGCGGAGATACGGGAGCAAGCCGGTTTTGCGCACTTGCGACAGCCGGAAGCACAGTTTGTGCGCCAGCGACGCGGTGAGCGGCATCAGCTCTTCGGTTTCATTGCAGGCAAAGCCAATCATCATCCCCTGATCGCCCGCGCCGGTGTCCAGTTCATCATCAATTTCGCCCTGTTTTGCTTCCAGCGCTTTGTTCACGCCCAACGCGATGTCGGCAGATTGTTCTTTGATGCTGACCATCACCCCACAGGTTTCGGCATCGAAACCGTATTTGGCGCGCGTGTAACCGATTTCTTCGACGGTATCACGCACGATTTTGGGAATATCCACGTAGGCACTGGTGGTGATTTCGCCCATCACGGCGACCAAGCCGGTGGTGGTTGCCGTTTCGCACGCCACCCGCGCCATCGGGTCTTGTTCCAGAATTGCGTCCAAAATCGCATCGCTGATTTGATCGCACATTTTATCGGGGTGTCCCTCGGTCACTGATTCGCTGGTGAAAAACAGTTTTGGCGAGGTCATAAATGTCGTACTCATAATTTTCTCCAATTTGTAATTAACACTGAACAATTAACAAATATCCGTTTTTGAGCAAGTGAACATTGCTCATTGATAATTGTTAATTGATTTACGTTCCTTCTTGCCAGCTATTGAGGTAGGCAATCTGTTCCTCGGTGAGGGTATCAATCTTCACGCCCATCGCTTCCAGTTTGAAGCGGGCAATTTCTTGGTCAATATCCTGCGGCACGGCGTAGACTTTCTTCTCCAGTTTACCGGCATTTTCTTTCATGTACACGGCACTGAGCGCCTGATTGGCGAAGCTCATGTCCATCACCGTGGCGGGATGCCCTTCGGCGGCGGCGAGGTTCACCAACCGACCCTCGCCCAGCAGGCGGATGCTGCGTCCGTCCGGCAGGAAATATTCGTCCACAAATTCGCGCGGGTGACGTTTTTCCACTGCCATTTCTTCCAATGACGGGATGTTGATTTCCACATTGAAATGCCCGGAGTTGGCAACCACACAGCCGTCTTTCATCACTTCAAAGTGATGTTTGTCAATGACGTGTTTGTCGCCGGTGGCGGAGACGATGAAGTCCGAAATCGGCGCAGCTTCCAGCATCGGCATCACGCGGAAACCGTCCATCATCGCTTCCAGCGCCTTCAGCGGGTCTACTTCGGTGACGATAACGTTTGCGCCCAGCCCGTGCGCACGCATGGCAATGCCGCGACTGCACCAACCATACCCGGCAACGGTGAACACTTTGCCCGCCAGCAGAATGTTGGTGGCGCGAATGATGCCGTCAAGGGTGGATTGCCCCGTACCGTAGCGATTGTCAAACAGGTGTTTGGTCATCGCATCGTTGACAGCAATCACCGGGAAGCGCAATTCGCCGTCCGCCGCCATTGCCCGCAGCCGAATCACGCCGGTGGTGGTCTCTTCCGTCCCGCCGATGATTTCCGGCACTTGGTCGGGGCGCTCGGAATGCAGAATGCTCACCAAATCCGCGCCGTCATCCATGGTAATTTGGGGATGATGATCCAGCGCGGCGTTGAGGTGCTGGTAATACACTTCGTTGCTTTCGCCTTTGATGGCATACACGGGAATTTCAAAAACGGACACCAACGCCGCCGCGACATCATCCTGCGTGCTGAGCGGGTTGCTGGCAGTCAGCACCACATCCGCGCCCGCCGCTTGCAGCACCCGCGCCAAGTTGGCGGTTTCGGTGGTGATGTGCAAACATCCGCTGAGTTTCACGCCGTCCAGCGGACGTTCTTTTGAAAACCGTTCCATCAGCGAGCGGATGACGGGCATTTCTTTGTACGCCCATTCAATTCGCCAGCGTCCTTTTTCGGCTAAACTAAGGTCTTTTACATCAAATTCTTTTACGCTCATTTTGTCTCCTAACTTATTAATGAAACTTCCAACAAAATAGTGGGTAATCGGCTACCTATTTTTCAACGTGCCCATGCCTTCCTCAAACATCCGGTGGACGGCAAATCCGAGCGATTCATACACCCGGACGGCAGATTTGTTCGATTGCATCACATTCAGCACCAACGTATCGCACCCTTGCGCCAGCAGATGGGCGCACACCGCCGCCGTGACCCGCTTCCCGTACCCGCGCTTGCGATACGCCGGCGCGGTCAGCACGTTCCCGATGGCGGCGAGACGATATTCCGGCGCGACAATGTGCGTACCCGCCACCGACACCAATTTCGTGTCGTCGAAAATACCGTAAAATACACCTTGCGCCAACTGGTACGGCGCAAACGCATTGCCATATTCATGCCGATAGAGCTTCAGCAATTGCGGCAAATGGCGGTCATCCAAACGCCGCACGGGCACGGCATCCGTCGGGGGCGCAAAGTTTTCCGGCAACAGCACCATCCGCCACATGGCATCCACCCGTTCAAAACGATAGAACGACTGCCAGACCGCCATATGTTCGGGTTGCCCCAACACCATCGCCGCAGTCGGCAAGGGGATGTGTGGGGCAAGCTCGGCAATCAATCCGGCATCGTCCCCCATCGAAAACAGTACCGCCGGTGACAATCCGCGAAAAAAGAGCACCAATGCCCGCACCGAACCTTCATCCTGCGCCGCCCACCATTCGGACTGCGCAAAGTACGGTTCTGCCAAATCGCCGATGGCGTAGGCGTGATAGGCGCGGTCGGCGCACAAAAAATCTTCCAGCGCCGCTTTTTCCGTCACCGTGCCGAGGCGCAACGATTGAAGTA
>CAZMXX010000383.1:0-3968 GCA_964570315.1 uncultured Anaerolineaceae bacterium
TTGCTTTTGTTTCCCACTTTCCCACTTTCCCACTTTTCTGCTTTGCGACCTTAGCGGCTTCGTGGTGAATTCAACGTCTCTATTTCACAACGACACTCAAGAGAGAGACTATCCAATCACACCAGATCCACATATTCCGAATGCACCCGTTTTTCGGGGGCGGAAATTTCCAGCGCGGCGAAAAATTCGCTCAGCAGCGCGGCTTTTTCCTCCGCGTCTTTCGCCGACCACGTGCGGCTTTTCACTTCCACGTACACGTTGCCGGTGCTGTTGAGGGTATCAACATTGACCACCAGACCGGTATTTTTGAAGGTGATGTGGAAGCGCCGGCGATGTTTTTCCACCTGAATTTCTTTCGCCGGTTGGAAATATTCCCGATAGAAACGGCGGCTTTTGTCGGCGGGCAGGGAATACCGCGAGCGGGTGAGAATGATGGATTTGTCGAAGACACGCTCGGCGGCGGGTCCAATCAGCCCGATGCGGTACAGCACTTCTTTCACGCTGCCATCATCGTTCAGTACCTCATCTTCACGGTGGCGGATGCGCCCCATGCCTTCCCGGTCGAAGACAAAATATGAATCATACTGATTGCGCACGGATGAGCGCACGATGCGGATGTCGGGATGATTTTCCATTGCCGCAACAATATCGTCTGCTGATGCCACTTTTGTTTTGGCTTGAATTTCAAAGGTTTCGACGGGTGTTACCCCACTGCCCACCGCCAGCAATTTCGACATCAAATCGCCCTCGCGCGATGAGAGGAAAATGTCAATTTCCTTCGCCATGGCGACGGCTTTGGTGTGCAGTTCGTCTTCATTCAGGGTGAGCAGGGCGCGGTCTTCCATCAACAATTGTCCGTTGACCATCACGTGCCGCACGTCGGTGGATTTGGCGGCATAGACCAATTGCGAGTAGACGGTCTCCGCCATGTAGGCGAAGCGCGGGGTTTGGTGCAGCCCGCGCATGTCAATCACAATGATGTCGGCGCGTTTGCCCGGCTCCAGCGAGCCGGTCAGATGGTCGAGGTGGATGGCGCGCGCCCCTTCGATGGTTGCCAGCGCCCACGCTTTCTGCGCGGGCAGGTTGGTGGGGTCGCCGAAGACCCCTTTTTGCAGAAATGCCGCCAGTCGCGTTTCTTCAATCATATCCAAGTCGTTGTTGGATGCCGTGCCGTCGGTGCCGATGCCGACGTGCAAGCCCAGTGACAGCATCTTCTGCACGGGGGCGACGCCGCTGGAAATTTTGAGGTTGCTGCTGGGGCAGTGCGCCACGCCCGCACCGGCTTCTCTCAGCGTGTACATTTCAGTTTCTTCCAGATGCACACCGTGCGCGGCGATGACTTTTGCGTTGAACAAGCCGTATTGTTCCAGCCACGGCACAACCGTCATGCCGTATTCCGCTTTGCTGCCTTCCTGCTCAAAGGTGGTTTCCGCCACGTGGATGTGGATGGGGACATCGTATTCCAGCGCCAGTTCGATGCTCGCTTTGAGCATCTCCGGGGTGGCGGTGTATGCTGCGTGGGGGGCAACGGCGGGGACAATCAGCGGGTGTCCTTTCCATTTTTCGATGAAGCTGCGGCAATAGCTGAGGCTGTCGTCGTAACTACCGGCGTCCGGGGCGGGGAATTTCAGGATGGTTTCACCGCAGATGGCGCGCAAGCCCGCTTTGGCGGTGGCTTCGGCAACTTGGTCTTCAAAATAGTACATGTCGCAAAAACTGGTGATACCCCCGCGGATCATCTCGGCGGCGGCG
The DNA here is from genome assembly GCA_964570315.1 of uncultured Anaerolineaceae bacterium. Classification (GTDB taxonomy): domain Bacteria; phylum Chloroflexota; class Anaerolineae; order 4572-78; family 4572-78; genus JANTHQ01. Next base: position 1,753 of record CAZMXX010000383.1, read on the forward strand.
AGTTGCGTGCCGGTGTAACAAAATTCGGGGGTGACAAATTCCCGTTCCACCGGCATGATGAACCCGTACAGCCACACGTCGAGCCGCAGGTCATCGGAGAGCCCGCGCAGCAGGGTCATCGGCACGTGGGTGTGCGCGTTCACCAGCCCCGGCGAGATGATGCCGCCGTGGCAATCAATGGTGCGGGCAGGGGCAAATTTCGCGACGAGCGCATCGGCGGTGTCAACCGCCACGATGCTGTCGTTGCGGACGGCGATGGCGCCGTTGGGAATCACGTCGCGGTTTTTGTTCATGGTAACGACGGTGGCATTGGTAAAAAGCACATCAATGGGTTGTGTCATCGGAAGCTCCTCAAAAAATATTTGCAAAAAAGCCGGCAATTTGCCGGCTTCTTTGAGTTTTTGTGCGTTGAATGGTGTGGTGCACGCGCTATCGGCGGAAATTTTGGTGGTGCGGTCAGGTCATGCAAACAACGGATTACCACTCATCGTCAAGGGTGTCGAAGGGGTCATCTAAAATATCGTCGTCTTCCGGCACAAGGGTGACATCTAATTCATCAACCAAATCTTCGCCGTCCCAGTCATCATCGTCAATGACATCAGCCAACAGTTCATACGTCAGACAACCCTCTTCCGGGTCATAAATGATTTTGTCGGAGACGCAGTGTCCATCTTCCCAAAAAATGCAGTCAATTGCACGACACGTTATTTTTACCATCTAAATTCTCCTGCACGGTGACTGAGCCCGTGATAGTAATTTTCCCAAATATACACGGTTTTTCGCATCAACGCAACTAGGAAAAAAGTTCCTGTCGGTGGTGATTATTGACCCAACATCGCGTCGAAGCGCGCCCGCAAATCGCTTTCCGGCATTGCGCCCAAAAATTCTTCACCATTGAAATAGAGGGTGGGGGTGGAATTGATGCCCCGGCGGTCGCCTTCTTGGCTGTCTTTCTGAATTTCGGCGGTTTTTTGGTTGCTGTCCAGACATTTGTTGAAGGCGTTTGTATCCAATCCGACTTGTGCGGCGATGCTTTTGATGCCTGATGCGGTGTAGATGGTGTCGCCGCGCGATTGGTTGGCGAAGACGGCATCATGGTAAACCCAGAACGCATCCGAACCCTGCGCCAACGCGCATTCGCCGCCCCGAGCCGCCGTCAGCGTGCGCGGGCTTAACACAAAGTTGCGGAAAATCACTTTCACTTTGCCCGTTTTGATGTAATCGTCGCTCACGCTGCTGAGTGTTGCGGCGAAATTCGCGCAGTGCGGGCAACCGAAGTCGGAAAAGTCTTCCAGCACGACCTTCGCGTCTGCGCCCCCCTTGAACGGCTGCCCGTCTTCGGTGACGCCGGTGGGATAATCTACCGTCACATTGGCAACGACCGGCTTGGTGGCATTCTGATTGAAAACAATCAATCCACCGATGATGATCAACACTGCCGCCCCGGCTAAAATCAAAGGCAAACGGTTGCTTTTGGATTGGGTTGTTCGACGTCGTTTTTTGCGTGCCATAATCGTGTCAGCTCCTTATGGTGAAGTTGGAATATCCGGACCATGCCAGTCCAAAAGCCAGACATCAACTTTGGAACCGGCTGGTAAAAATTTTGTGCCGCTGGGGACAACCAGTAAAACATTTGCCCACACCAGTGATGATAAAATACCCGACCCCTGCACGGTCACACCACTGCCGTGCGTGGTCACATGATAATCGGTTCCGGCGCGATAAAGATAGGCGCGCATATAGTGTTGTCTGCCGCTGTTGGTCACATCTTCGGTTAAAATGGCTTTGATGACGGGTTTCGCCACCGAGGCGTACCCGGCGAGTTTCAGAATTGCCGCGCGGGCGAAAACCTCAAACGCCACCACCGATGCCACCGGATTGCCCGGCAACCCGATGAGCGGCACACCGTCAATATTGCCGAAGGCGAGCGGCTTGCCGGGTTTGATGTCTACCTGCCAAAAGTGCATCGCGCCCCGGCTTTTCAGCACATTTTTCACCACGTCATAATCGCCGGCAGAAACCCCCGCCGAGGTTATCAGCAAATCAATTCCTTGCGCCAGCCCCGCTTCCAACTTCGAGACCAAATCGGCGTTGGTGTCACGGGCAATGCCCAGCGGAACGGGAATTGCGCCGTAAGCGGCAACTTGCGCGGCTTGCGTGTAACCATTTGAATTGCGAATTTTTCCGGGGGATAGCGGTTCGCCGAGGTCAATCAG
>CAZMXX010000384.1:0-3967 GCA_964570315.1 uncultured Anaerolineaceae bacterium
CTGCTGGGCGGCATCACCGGCGTGAAACCCGCCAACGTGGTGGTCATCGGCGGCGGCATTGTCGGGACGAATGCGGCGCAGATGGCGCTGGGGATGGGCGCATCGGTCACACTGTTGGACATCAATCTCGCCCGTTTGCGCCACCTGAGCGAAACCCTGCACGGGCGTTTCGTCACCTGGATTTCATCGCCGGTACATATCGCCGACGCAGTGAAAAAAGCCGATTTGGTCATCGGCGGGGTGCTGGTAAAAGGCGCCAAAGCCCCGAAACTCGTCACCCGCGATATGGTTTCCACCATGAAAAAAGGGAGCGTCATTGTGGATGTGGCGGTGGATCAGGGCGGATGCGTCGAAACCACCCACGCCACCACCCACTCCGACCCCATCTATTTTGTGGATGGGGTGCTGCATTACGGCGTGGCGAACATGCCCGGCGCGGTTCCGCGCACCAGCACGCACGGATTGGTTGCCGCGACGTTGCCCTACGTCAAAAAATTCGCCCAACTGGGCTTCAAAGACGCCATCGCCACCGACAAATCGTTGGCGTTGGGGGTCAATGTCATCAACGGCAAACTCACCTACAAAGCCGTCGCCGATGCCTTCGGCGATTTGAGCTACACGCCATTGGAAGACGCGCTGTAATTTTCGCAGAAAATACAAACGCCCGCCGGCAATCCGACGGGCGTTTTTTTATTGCGGAGGTGATTCACACATCCCAGCGATAGGTCATCTGCACCAACCCGGAGGGGAACGATGCCACCCCGACGAGCGAGAGCGCGGTCGGTGTGATGCCGGTGGCGAACAACGGAACCCCTCGCCCCAGAAGGTACGGATGCACCGAAACCACCAGCTCGTCAATCAACCCGGCATCGAGCAAACATGCGGCAATCTCCGAGCCGCCCAACAGCCAGATTGTCCCCGCAATCGTCTCTTTCAGCGATGCCACAAACTGCTCCGGCGGCACAAAAACATATTCGGCACATTCAACGGGCGAGACAGCATGCGGATGGCGGGAAAAGACATAACTTTGCTTTTCCGGGTATGGATACGCCCCGTAGCTCAAAATCATATCGAAGGATTTTCGCCCCATCACAATGACATCCACCGCATCATAAAATGCCTGATACCCGTAATCGGCATCGGTGAAGAGCCAACTCACATCGTCATTCATATCCGCGATGAACCCATCAAGGCTGGTGGCGACAAAATACGATACAGTTCCCATACGCCTCACATCTGTTCGGGGGCAGACATGCCCATCAACCGCAAGGTGTTTGCCAGCGCGATTTTCGCGGCTTGCACCAGTGCCAACCGCGCCGAGCTGAGCGCGGGATTGTCGCCCACAACGCGGCAATGGTGATAAAAACTGTGGAACGCCGTCGCCAATTCTTGCGCATAATAGGTCAGATGATGCGGCGCGAGGGTTGCGGCGGCGTGTTCCACCACCTCTTCCAGCCGCAAAATCTGGCGGATGAGTTCCATTTCGGCGGGGTGCTCCAGCAGCGATAAATCCGCCTGCGCCATCGAAATGCCTTCCGCCTCGGCTTTGCGGAAAATACTGGCGATGCGGGCGTGCCCGTACTGCACATAATACACCGGATTGTCGCTCGACTGTTTCACCGCCAAGCCCAAATCGAGCGTCATCTGGCTGTCGGCGGAACGGGTGAGCAGCATGAAACGGGTCGCATCCGCGCCGATTTCATCCACCACTTCCTGCAACGTGACGAATTTCGAGCGTTTGCCCATGCGCACCGGCTTGCCGTCCCGTTCCAGCGCCACCAACTGGTACAAAATGATGGTGATGCGACGGTCGTCCAGACCCAACGCGCGCGCGGCGGCTTTCAATCGCGCCACATGCCCGTGATGGTCTGCGCCCCACACATAAATCGCCCGCGCAAACTTCCGCGTGACCAGCTTGTTGTAAATGTAGGCAATATCGCTGGCAAAATAGGTCGGTCGCCCGTCCGAGCGCACCACCACGTTGTCTTTATCGTCCTCATTTTCCCCTTTGAACCACACCGCGCCATCTTTTTCGATGAGCTGTCCTTTGCCCAGAAGATAATCGTACACCTTTTGATACGTGCCATCTTCATACAAACCGACTTCAGAAAACCACGAATCGAAACGAATGCCCAGCGAAGCCGCATCGGTTTTGATGCGCGCCACCATCCGCCGCAACCCCTCCCGGTGGAAAGTCGCCAGCGATTCATCCTCGGGCAGATTCAAATAGGCGTCACCCACGTCTGCCACCAAATTTTGCGCCATCTCCACCAGATAATCGCCGGGATAACCGTTTTCCGGGAAAGGATATTTCTTGCCCTGCCCCAACGCCTCCGCGTACCGGCTGCGCAAACTGAGGGCAAAAATCTTCATCTGGTTGCCCATATCGTTCAAATAATATTCCCGTTCCACCGCATATCCGGCGGCATCCAGCACCGATGCCAGCGCGTCACCGAGCACGGCATTTCTGCCGGAGCCAAAGGTGAGCGGTCCCGTGGGATTCGCGCTGATGAACTCCACCTGCACCCGCTCGCCATTTCCGCGGTTCACCCGCCCGAAGGTTTCGCCCGCGTCCAGCACGCGCTGAACCTGCCGGGCAAACCACGCCGTCGCCAGCCGAATGTTGATGAAACCGGGTCCCGCCACCGTGACCTCCGTGACAAAATCGGGTTTTTCCAGATGGGTCACAATCGCGGCGGCAATCTTCGCCGGTGCCATGCGCGCCACGCGCGCCAACCCCAGCGCCACCGTGCAGGCGTAATCACCGTGGGTGGTATCCTTCGGGCGTTCCACGGTGATGGCAGGAATATCGAATGCGGGTAAATCGCCGTGCTGTTGGGCGGTTTCCAATGCGGTCTGAATTAATTGAGCCAGTTTTTCTTTCATCGCCAATCCTCTCTTTTGCAGATAATATGACCTTATCATTATTTGCGCGAATGAGCAAAAAATCACACGCCGGGACGATTGAATCCCCGGTGACTTTGAGGTATAATAACCGCAGGCATGCAATCAATTTCACAACTTTAAAGAGGAGTGGGCTATGGGCGACATATTTTCAGGGCTGATTTGTTTCAGCGGCGTCGGTATTTTTTTCCTGATAGTGTTTTTACTATTAGCGATTCGTGTGGTGCAGGAATATGAACGCGGGGTAGTTTTCCGGCTGGGGCGACTGATTGGCGCGAAGGGACCGGGGCTGTTTTTGATGATTCCCGTCATCGACCGGATGGCAAAAGTGGATTTGCGGGTGGTCACGCTGGATGTGCCCTCTCAGGAAGCCATCACCAAAGACAATGTGACCCTCAAAGTGAACGCGGTGGTATACTTCAAGGTTTTCAATCCGGAAGATGCCATCGTGCAGGTGGAAGATTATCGTCGCGCCACGTGGCAAATTGCCCAAACAACTTTGCGGAATGTAATTGGGCAAAGCGAGTTGGATGAACTGCTGACGCATCGGGAGAAAGTGAACAACCAACTCCAGCAGATTATTGACGAGCAGACCGAGCCGTGGGGCATCAAAGTGACGCTGGTGGAAGTGAAGGACGTGGAACTCCCCGCCACCATGCAGCGCGCAATGGCGCGGCAGGCGGAATCGGAGCGGGAGAAACGAGCGAAAATCATCCACGCCTCCGGCGAATATGAAGCCTCGAAGCAGTTGGCGCAAGCGGCACACAACATCAGCAAAGAACCGGCAACCATGCAGTTGCGCTATCTGCAAACACTCACGGAAATTGCGGTGGAGAAAAATTCCACCATCATCTTCCCCGTGCCAATTGACCTGATGAAGGGGTTGACATCTATGGGAATGCAACAGGGACCGGCGGACGAAGAAGAATAACCTTCACGCAGAATTTACAGACATTCACGCCACCGGCGGGTAAAATACAACCGGAAACATCATTTTTAGGATGGCTTGCGGGTCAACTACCCAACGCTGAAGCAGTTGGGCTTGTCCCTAACAAAGAACGTT
>CAZMXX010000385.1:0-3963 GCA_964570315.1 uncultured Anaerolineaceae bacterium
TACTATCGCTAAAATTAATCGTCCGCAACCCATTGCGCTTCCTTTCATGATGATGGTGTTTCGCGCGGCACACAGTATCCGCGTTCACCATTCTATACGCAAAATCAGCCGAGGGGTTGCAAAAATTACTGTGCCAGCGCGTTTGCCAGCACTTGCGCCGGATGAAGCGCTTTGCGGCGCGTACCCGTTTCAATTTGGTGCTGACAGCTCACCCCCGCCGCCACAATAACGCAATCGGCGTCGGCGGCGCGGACGGCGGGCAGCAGCGCCCGTTCCCCCATTGCCATTGAAATGTCATAATGTTCGGTTTCATAGCCGAAGGAACCCGCCATGCCACAGCAACCCGCATCCACTTCCTGAATATCCACGTCCCCCAGCAGTGAGAGGGCTTTTTTGGCGGGGTCTGTGCCGATGAGCGCCTTTTGATGGCAGTGTCCGTGCAGAAGAATCTTTTTCGGGGCGCAGACCACCGGCAGGTGGAAATTGGGGTCATCCGCCAGCGTTGCCATAAATTCCTCAAAGGTGACGGTTGCTTTTGCCACCAGCGGGACGACGGGATTGCCGGGCAGCAGCGAGAAATAATCATCCTTCAGCGCGGAAACGTCGCTCGGTTCCAACCCCACAATCGGAATGCCATCGCGGGCGAACGGCTCCAGCCGCTTCAGGGTATCTTCCGCCAGCGATTTCGCCAGCCCCACCAGCCCCTTCGAGATGGCGGGTCGCCCGACGTCTTTGTGCCCCGGCAGCAGCACCCGATACCCCGCCGCCTCCAGCACGCGGGTGGCGGCAATCGAGACTTCGGGAGTATTGTAGGTGTTCACGGTGTCGTGCAGCAGTACCACCGGCAACCGACCCTCGGCGGGTTTGGGCGCGTCGGTGCGCGTTTTGAACCATTGCACAAAACTCTGCCGCGCGAAGGGGGGCAACGCCCGCCGCCGGTCAATCCCCATCCGACGTTCCATCAACATTCGCACCCAGCGTTGGCGTATGCCCCAATTGATAAGCGGCACCGGCGCGCCCGCCGCCCAACGGCTCAACGCGCCAAAGTTGGCAAACAACCGCGAGCGGAGCGGGATGGGATGGGTTTCATAATAGTGCGCCAGAAATTCGGTTTTGATTTTCGCCATATCCACCGAGGACGGGCATTCGGATTGGCACGATTTGCATTCAACACACAAATCGAGCGCCGCAAACATGCGGTCGCCGAACAATTCCGCGCGGGGCAAACGCCCAGAAAGCGCCGCCCGCAGCAAATTGGCGCGTCCGCGCGTGGAATGTTCTTCATCCACCGTCACCATGTAGCTGGGGCACATATTGCCGCTGAATTTCCGGCAAATCGCCGCGCCGTTGCACTGCTCAATGGCGGCGGCGAACCCGCCTTCCGCGCTGAAATCCAGATAATTTTCCAACGCGATGGTCTGATAGCCCGCGCCGTAGCGCAGATTTTCGGTCATCGGGGCGGCATTCACAATATTGCCGGGATTGAGAAGATTGTGCGGGTCGAACAGCGATTTCACCTCCCGGAACACCCCGTACAAATCTTTGCCGTAAAAATGTTCGTTCATATAACTGCGCGCGCGCCCGTCGCCGTGTTCACTGCTCCACGCGCCGCCATAGCCCGCCACCAGTTCCGCCGCCGCCGTGCTGATAGCCTGCATTTTGTCGATGCCGTCCTGCGTCTTCAAATTCACCAGCGGGCGCACGTGCAGACAGCCCGCGCTGGCATGGGCATAATAGACCATTTTTGTGTCCAGTTCGCGGCAAATTTGCCCCAGCTTGCCGATATATTCCGCCAGATGTTCCACCGGCACAGCCGCATCTTCGATGAACGGCAGCGGTTTGAAATCACCCTGCACCCGCATCAGCAGCCCCAGGCTGTTTTTGCGCACCGCCCACACATTCGCCTGCATGGCGGCGGTTTCAGCATGCACGCACGCCGTGCCGATGGCGTGTTTCCGCAAAAAGGCTTCCAGCAATTCGAGCTTGCGGCGGGTGTCGGCGGCAGAAGTTCCGGTCACTTCGGTGACGAGGATGGTGTTCGGCGTGCCCTCCAAAAAGGTGAGCTGGCGCGCATATTCCGGCACTTCGCGGCACATTCGCAGCGCCAGCTCGTCGATGAGTTCAACGGCGGAGGGGTGAGTCTCCAACAGCAGCGGCACGGCTTCCAGCGCCGCCATCACCGAGTCAAAATGGATGATTGCCAGCGCGGTGAATTTCGGTTTTTCCACCAAGCTGAGGGTGATTTCCGTGACGGCGGCGAGCGTACTTTCCGACCCGACCATCAATTGCGCCGGGTTGACCATCTCCGTTCCCAAGAGGCGGTCGAGGTTGTACCCGCCGCACCGTCGCCAATGATTGGGCGTTCCGGCGCGGATGACATCCCCTTTTTCAGCCAGAATTTGACCCAGCCCGCCGTAAATTTGCCCCAGCAACCCCCTCTGCGCCGCCCGCCGGTTGAATTCGGCGGGAGAGAGCGGGGCGAAGGTGGTCGCCGTGCCATCGCTCAAAACCACATCGGTTTTGATGATATGGTCGGCGGTCATACCATAAACAATGGAATGTGAGCCGGTGGAATTATTGCCCACAATCCCGCCGAGGGTGGCGCGATTGCTGCTGGCGGGGTCGGGACCGTATTTCAGCCCCAGCGGCGCGAGCCGGGCGTTCAAATGGTCGAGAATCACACCCGGTTGCACCCGCGCCCATTTTTCCTCCCGATTGATTTCCAATATTTCGGTCATATGGCGGCTGGCATCAATAATGAGCGCCTTATTCACAGCCTGCCCGGCGAGGCTGGTTCCCGCGCCGCGCAACAGCACGGGCACACGATATTCCGCCGCAACGGTCATCGCCGCCTGAATATCCCCGGCAGAGCGGGGGAAAAAGACGCCCAACGGCTGCACCTGATAAATGGAAGCATCGGTACTGTACAGCGTGCGGCTCACGGCATCATTCTTCACCGCGCCCTGCACCGTGCGGCGCAGTTCCGCCCAAAAATCAGACTGTTTTTCGGCTTGAGGGATGGTCATCGGCAAAATCCTCCATCACTGGCTGTCCGCCCCGGACAAAAATTGCACACTTTCCAGCATGGGGATAAACCAATCGAGCGCCGTGGGGAAAACCTGTTCCGGCGCGGCAATGGTGATGTGATACAACTTATTTTCGGCGTCACCCGCAAAACTGGATGCCGCCATTGTAATATCATTTTCGGCGGAATACAAATAATCAACCTTGTACCCTGTCAGCGAACCGAGCGTATCGGCGGCGATGGCAGACCGGGTGATGGGCGATTGCGTTTCGGCGAGCGCGTCCAACTGCGTTTGCAAATATTGCGGCACGTCCTGCATCGGGGCAAAGGTGATGGAAAATGACATCCCCGACGATTGCCAATCGGCGCGCACGCCTGTCGCATCTTCCGCAACCGTCCAATTGCTGGGGACTAAAAACGCCACCCGGTGCGTCGGACTGGTGAACAATTCCCACACGAGCGGTTTGGTGGGCGTGGGGACGGGTTCCGTTCGGCGCACATTCAGGGTGGACAACATCGCTTCCAACCCGGGTGCGGTTTGCGCCCACAACGCCTCCACAATGGTCATCTGTGTAAAATAGACCATCTGCCCATATTGGGTGGCGGTGATACGGTTGATGGTGCTGCCCAAATTCGGGTCATCGTTTTTGAATTGAATCACGCCTTTATCCCGCGAGAGGATTTCAAAACCGGGGTCACTGCCGAAATTCGCCGCCACAAATTCATCCGCCACGGCGGTGAGCGCGTCGGGGGAAAGTTGGCGGTCGGTGGGGGTAAATTGCACGCCGAAAGCGGCGCGTCCGGTGGGGTCAACAAAAACCACCCCGCCCGTCGGCTGGGCAACCGTCTGCCAATTTGCCGGATAAACGAGTGTGAAACGGTCGGCGGGGTCGGTGTATGCCTGCTGCCCGACATTGGGGAAGAGGACGGTATCGGGG
>CAZMXX010000386.1:0-3958 GCA_964570315.1 uncultured Anaerolineaceae bacterium
GGCGAAATCTCTGCCTTCCATCGCCTACATGGCGCGCAAGCAGGGCGGGTTGTGGCAAATTTTTGTGATGAACACCGACGGCAGCAATCCGCACAGTATTTCGGACGGCACGGGCGATGACACTTCGCCGGTGTGGTCGCCCAACGGGCGGCAGTTGGCATTTGTGAGCCAGCGCGACGGCAACCGCGAAGTGTATGTGATGGACATCCACGGGCAGGGCGCGCAGAATATCACCAACAACCCCGCCGACGACTGGACACCTGCATGGTCGCCCGACGGGGCGCAGATTGCCTTTTCCTCAAATCGCACCGGGGGCTGGGAAATTTACACCGTTGATGCCGACGGGCAGAACCTGACCCAACTGACGGACGGCGGCAGCAACATCTCGCCGGTCTGGTCACCCGATGGCGAATCGTTGGTTTTTTCATCGAAGCGGGACGGCAATTGGGAAATTTACACCATGCGGACGGATGGCACGGCGTTGCGCCGTCTGACCGTCAACGACGTGAACGACCTCGCGCCGGTGTGGTCGCCCGACGGCAAATTAATTGCCTATGAAACCAACGCCGACGGCGATGTGGAAGTGTATGTGATGACCGCCGCGGGGGGCAATCCGCGCAACATCAGCCAAAACCCATACGCCAACGACCACGGTCCGGTGTGGGCGCCGGGCGGGCAGCAACTGCTCTTTTACAGCAACCGCGATGGCAACTGGGACATCTATCTGACCGATGCGGGCGGGCGTTCCACCGTCAATATGACCAACACGGCGGATATGGACGAACAAACACCCTCGTGGCGTCCGTAAAAAAGAGAATAGAGATAACAAACACAGTGAAAAGGATTTTTGACCAATGACCAATGACCGCAAAATTAAAGTAGGTGTTTTAGGCGCAACCGGCTCGGTGGGGCAGCGATTCGTGCAACTGCTCGCCGAGCATCCGTGGTTTGAATTGACCGTCGTCGCCGCCTCGGAACGGTCGGTGGGGAAAACGTACCGCGAGGCGTGTAACTGGTTTTTGTCGGCGGACATTCCCGCCAACGTCGCCGAAATGGTCATCCAGCCCATTGACACCACCCTCGATTGCCGGCTCGTCTTTTCCGCCATTCCGGGCAGCATCGCCCAGCCGGTGGAAGAAGCCTTCGCCGCCGCCGGGTACGGCGTGATGAGCAACGTCAAAGTGCATCGCTATGATGCCGATGTGCCGCTGGTGACGGCAGAAGTCAACCCCGACCATCTGGGCATTTTGCCCGTTCAGCGCAAAAATCGCGGCTGGGATACCGGCTTCATCGTCACCAATTCCAATTGCTCCACCATGCCGCTGGTGATTGCCCTCGCGCCGCTGCACCGAAAATTCGGCGTGAAAGCGGTGATTGTGCACACCATGCAAGCCCTTTCGGGCGCGGGATACAGCGGCGTGCCATCGCTGGCGGCGCTGGACAACGTGATTCCGTTCATCGGCGGAGAAGAGGAAAAAATGGTCATCGAATCGAAAAAGATGCTCGGCGCATTTGAGACCGACCGGTTCACCCCCGCCGAATTCGCCCTCAGCGCGCACTGCAACCGCGTTTCCACCCTCGACGGGCACATGGAAACCGTGTCGGTGGCGTTCCACCATCCCCCCGCCGAAGCGGCGGAAATTGTGGCATTGTGGGAAGATTGGCAGCCTTTGCCACAGCAGTTGGGCTTGCCCAGCGCGCCCACCCCGCCGATTATCGTCCGCGCGGAAGAGAATCGCCCCCAAACCCGGCTCGACCGCGACGCGGGGAACGGGATGGCGGTCACAGTGGGGCGGTTGCGGAAATGCAACGTCCTCGATTACAAATTCGTGCTGCTGTCGCACAACACGGTGCGCGGCGCGGCGGGGGCATCGGTGTTGAATGCGGAATTGATGCTGGCGCAGGGCATGCTCGACAATCTGCGCTGATGTTTTTTCAACGATAAAGGGAACAATATGGACAGTGTGCGCGTATTCGCCCCCGCCACCGTGGCGAATTTAGGACCGGGATTTGACGTGCTGGGGCTGGCAGTGACCGGTCCCGGCGACGTGGTGGACGCTCGCCGCACCGATGCGCCGGGAGTGGTGATTGAAGAAATCACCGGCGACGACGGGCGATTGGCGCACGACCCCGCCAAAAATACCGCCGGAGTCGCCGCCGCCGAAGCCTTGCGCATCATCGGCGCGAAGGGGGGCGTGGCGCTGCGCCTGCACAAAAATATGCCGCTCGGTAGCGGGCTGGGGAGCAGCGCCGCCAGCGCAGCCGCCGCCGCATGGTCAGTGGCGATGCTCCATCAATTTGAAAACAAATCCGCGCTGATGCCCGCCTGTCTGGCGGCGGAAGCCTCGGTGAGCGGATACCACGCCGACAATGTCGCCCCCGCGCTGTTGGGCGGGATGGTACTCATCAAAGGGTATCACCCGCTGCAATTGCAGGCGATTCCCGTCCCCCAAAAACTGGTGCTCGTTTTGGTCACCCCGAAATTTGAACTCCCCACCGCGAAGGCGCGCTCGGTTGTGCCGCAATCCGTTCCGCTGTGTGATATGATCATCAACAATGGGCATTTGGCGGCGATGATTGCCGCCTGTTATGGGGACGACGTTGCCGGATTTGGGGAATCGGTGGTGGACGCGATTGTGGAACCCGCCCGCGCGGCGCTGATCCCCGCCTTCTCCGCCGTGAAATCGGCGGCGTTGGGGCAGGGGGCATTCGGATGTTCCATCAGCGGGGCGGGACCAACCGTGTTTGCCGTGTGCGACTCGCGCCCGACGGGGGAACGGGTGGGCAAAGCGATGCGCGCCGCGTTCTCGGCGGCGGGGCTGGAGAGCGCGGTGAATGTCGCCGTGCCGGATATGGCGGGCGCGCGTCGGGTCGCCGGTTGATTTGCGGGGCTATTCCAGCATTTTGCGGATAGTCTCGGTGAGCACCACCGGCGAATACGGCTTTTTCAGCAGGGGGTAATTTTTCATCAACGTCTCGGAGAGAGAATTGGACGCATTGTCTCTGGGGCGGGCAGTGGTGAAGATGAATTGCGGCATCTTTTTCAACGGCGGGTCGAAAGCGACGATGGCATCATACAAACTTGCGGCGGTCATGTCGGACAATTCCGCGCAACTGATGACCATATCAATCGGCGGGGAGGCGTAGCGCAACAATTCCAACCCCTTTTCCCCCGTTGTCTCGGAGAAAGCGACATAACCCACATTTTCCAAAATTCGGCGCACCACGTTGGCGCTCAGCGCGTCTTTTTCCAGCAATAGAATGCGCTCATTGCCGCCGGGAAGCGCCTCCGGGGGATGGGGAATATCCCCTTCGGTCGCACTCTGGCGCAGCGCCGGAAAATACAGGGTGATGATGGTGCCGGTGTTGACTTGACTGGACGCCTGCACGAATCCACGCAATTGTTTCACCAGCCCGAAGACCATCGCCAGCCCCAAGCCGCTGTTGCGACTGGGGAGTTTCGTGGTGAAAAACGGCTCGAAAATGTGGGAAAGGTTCTCCGGCTCGATGCCCACGCCGGTATCGCTCACCGAAATTTGCACGTATTCACCGGGGGCAATGTCGGGGTGCGGGGAAGAGGCGGCATCAAACTCGACGATTTTGGTGCTGATGGTGACCACGCCGCCATCGGGCATTGCATCGCGGGCGTTGAGGGCAATATTCGCCAAAATTTGCTCCATCGCGCCCACATCGCCGCGAATGATGGGGGCGGCGGTGGTGAGTTTGGTGCGCAACGTAATTTCAACCCCCAAAAATTGTTTCAGGAATTGAACGCTGCCGGCAACCAGCCGGTTCACATCCAACGGATGAATGTTGAGCGATTTCCGGCGCGAGAAATAGAGCATCTCTTTCACCAGCGCCGAAGCGCGATTCGATTGCTCGCGGATGATGCGCAAATCGCCATGCAGTTTGCTGTCCGGCGGCACTTCTGACATCGCCAAGCTACTGAGGGCGGTGA
>CAZMXX010000387.1:0-3947 GCA_964570315.1 uncultured Anaerolineaceae bacterium
CCTCTCAGGAGGTCGGCCCAGGCGGGGTCGGCGAGGTCGGCCTCTACGAACTCGACGCGCCCGAGGTGCGCGGCAAGGGCCTTTCGGGCCTTTTCCAGCATGGGGGGCGAAAAATCGAGGAGCACGCCGCGGGCCTGCGGGCTGGCCTCGAGCACCCTGGACGAGAGTATGCCGTCGCCGCAGCCAAGGTCGAGAAAGGTGCCGGCTCCGAGCCCCTTGATGAGCCTCATCATGGTATCCATCTGGGCCTCGAAAAAGGGTATGGCCCCGCGTATTCCCTCGAGAAAGACCCTTACCTGGTCTTTACCCTTCCACTCCTCGTCAACTCGTCTCATGGTTACCAGCTTCCTTTATCGATAATAAATAGCATTAAGGACAAGAGGGGCCTTGTGCGGCAAAGCCCGTGCCCCGCACCCGCAGAGAGCCCCGAGGCCGTAGTGAAGGGACGCCATCTGGTCGAACCGCGCCACGCACCCGCAGAGAGCCCCCCTTCGTCAAGGCGTCCAGGAGGGACCGGCGCTCAGACGGCCTTCATCTTCTGCTCGCTCCGTGCCACCTCTCCGTAGGCGTACTTTCCTTCCTTGAGCATGAGAACCGGCCCTGCGCCAACCACCGAGACCCGCGTTGCCAGCATCCCCGTAACGAAGAGGAATATCTCGAGCAGGTGGTCGCGCAGCACGGAGTCGAAGACCATGCGCGCCCCGAAGCATATGATTACAAGGTACAGCACAAGGGCGTAATAGTCCCTGCTCCTCGTGAATGACCTGAAGGACATGGCGAGCATGCTGAAGATGAGCGCCCCGAAGAGGGCCACGCCCGGGACCCCCGCCCCTACGGCCATGTCAAGAAGGCTGCTGTCGCTGTTTATGCCCACTCCGCGGCTGTACCGGTCTTTCAGGTAATGGCCAAGGGCGTTTCTCCCGAAGCCGATTCCAAGGGGGTGCTCCCGTACCACCCCGAGGCCCACCCTGTACTTTATAAAGCGAATGAAGTTGGAGACATTCACCCTCTTCCTGTTCTGCAGGCGGGGAAACACATAGCCCGAGGGAGAGGCGAGTATGCGCGCAGGCTCTTTTTCCCTCATCACGAGGGCAAGGGTCTCGGAGAGCTGGGCCCAGCGCGCGTCGCTCCTGTAGAAGAGAAATACCGCGCCCATGGCAAGGGGCATGAGGACAACGAGGGAGTAAACCGCCTTTTTTCGCACCTCCCCGCCAAGAAAGAAGAGTATGAAGATGACCCCTGCGACCATTATGGGCATCTCCACTATGTTTCTGAGCCCCGTAAAGACCGAGGCCCCCAGGACAAGCACGAATGAGAGGACGAGGAGCGGGCGCGGCACGGGTATGAGCCGCCTCCTGAAGAGGACCCTGTAGACCGTCTCAGATAGGACGACAACGAAGAAGATGCTCGCCAGGAGGCTCCCGTCTATGGGCCCTATGGTAAAGCCGCCAACACCAGCCGTAAGGGCCGTCAGCCCTGGAAAGGGCTTGCCCGACCGGAGCTTATCCATGATAACGATGGCGCCGCCTACGTTGAGGGCAAGGACATGGACACCAAGGGCGCCGTACACGACCGTCATCAGCGCACGGAGACTCACTAGGCCCCTTCTGGCAAGGGTGGCCATGCCGGCTCCCAGGACAAGGGCCAGCGAGCCCATGCCCCACTGCGTCCTTATCTCGTTGAGGGCCCAGACCATGTCCTCGGAGACAAAGAAGGCAAGAAAGAGTATCCACCCGATAAAGAGGGCGAAGATGACGGCCTGCACCTTAAGCGAGGCCAGTGTCTCGATGAGGCCACTCCTCTCGCGCTGAAAGAGCAGAACGAGGATGAGGACGGAGATAAAGAGCGCCGCCTCTCTTACGATCAGCGTATGAGGTATGGGAAGGACGAAGAGAAAGAGCCCTGTAAGGGGGAACAGGAGCTTCTGTGAACTCTTCGAGAGACGTTCATGTAAGGTTAGTGCCAAAAGGCTAATCTCCTGACTCGGTAAAATGGGGTAGAGGCAATGGCCATGGCTCCAGGAGCGACTGGATCTCAAGTATCGGCTGTCCTGCTGCTTGAAGGCACGCCTCGGAGCCGCCCGGGGCCGGCCCCGGGCGGCAAGCCATCCGGGGAACCTCAGATCCCTCCCCTCGATGGCTGGAAAGGGTAACAGGGCTCCTGCCCCGCGCCTTCAGCTGTACATATCTTACCGAATTAATGGGTACGGCGCAAGAATGTATCAGGCTCACTTCCGCTGAAGGCGAAAGGCGGCCCCTCTGTACTCAATGTCCACCGGTCTTTTGTTGTATATGATGAGACGATATACCGCCGTGACTTTTATCTTGCGGCTTATCTTGTGCGGCCTCTACGTGCTTCCTTCCCCGCTGCCAAGAGGATGGTCCCGGGCCATTGGCCTGAGACGCAAGTCCAGAGCCCCTGGACCTTGTCTCAGCCATTGAATACCTTGAGGTTATTGCCCCCCGGGCCCTTGTCCCTCACATGTGAGACCATGTTGCGCCCCCTCTTCTTGGCATGGTAAAGGGCGCGGTCGGCGCGGTCGATCATGGCGTCTGCGCCTTCGTCGTTCTCGAGCATGGTTGCGACCCCTATGCTCACCGATGGCCTTATGTTCACGCCGCCGATGATTACCTGGTCCGCGAGCCTCCTTCTCAGGCGCTCAAGGGGGTTCATGGCCTGTTTTTCGTCGGTCTCGGGCAGAATTATTAGAAACTCGTCGCCACCGTAGCGGAAGACTATGTCGTTCTCGCGGAGCCAGTGTTTTATGACCGTGCAGATATGGCGCAGCACCTGGTCCCCGGCCTGGTGGCCAAAGGAGTCGTTTATGAACTTGAAGTTGTCAACGTCCACCAGGGCAAGGGTAAGGCGTCTCTCCGTGCGCCCGACGCGGGCGTACTCTTCCCTGAGCCGGGCCATGCCTGCCTTACGGTTGTAGACGCCCGTAAGCTCGTCAAAGCTCATGCTGGCCCTGAGCTCGTCATACGAGCGGTGAAGCCTCTGCTCGGTCTTTAGCCTGTAGTAGTTGAAGATGAAGTAGTAGTTGGCGAGGAAAACCCCCGCAAGGCCCATGACGAGGACAGGGAGCACCAGCCTCGCGTTGAGCGGCTGGACCTGCGAGACGAGCTGTATTCCCGCGAGGACCATGAAAAACATGGTATTGAGCAGAAGAAGTCCCTTGAGGTCGCGAAGAAGTTCGGTAGTAAGGTACTTGACTGACATTTCTTCTCTCCCTGCCTTTTCGATTGTGTAGGATGGGTCGCTTCCACTATGGCAACGCAATTGCCATTAATTGAAGCAAAAAGCGTGCCATCCTCCACGCGGCTTCAGCGCGCCACACCGGGAGCCAGTACCATAAAAGCGCAGGGCCCCATGTCGACCTTTAAAAAGGGGCAAATGTGCGGCCCCATGGTCTTTCGGCGAAGAGGGCCGGCCAGGCCTCGCCCCTGCTACGGCCTTGAAGCCTTGGGGCAGCTGCACTGAAAAATGGGCAATCGGTGACAGAAAAATGACATGATACATGGGCACGGCCCCATGAAAGCGGGAAGCCGCCCCGCTGGAGCGGGACGGCCCTGTTAAGGACGGGTAGTTGTGCGGAGAGGGGGGCAGGGTCTGGGAGCAGAATATCCGTCCTCGACGGGACGGGGGAGGAAACTGTTTTAAGCCCTTCGGCGCCCTCCTGGCGGGAAGGGTCCTGCAAGACAAGGGCGATCATGGTGGCCGGCAGATCGGCCCCGCCCCTTGTGACCTTGCACTACTCCAGGCATTCTCTCCGGGCTCGCCCTCTCCAGGAAGGCTTCGCGCCCTCTCAGGCCATGATGTCGATATGCCCGCTGCCGGCACCGTCGCCGCCGTCGGGCCTGTCCTTCTTCTTTTCCTGCTTCTTCCCCCTGTCTCTCCCTGCCGGCGCCTTCTTCTGAACGGGCACCGTGGGGCGCAAGGGGTGAAGG
>CAZMXX010000388.1:0-3936 GCA_964570315.1 uncultured Anaerolineaceae bacterium
AACCTGGACAACCCAGAGGCATACAGGCTGAAGGTCTACGAGGCCGGGGGCGGGTACAGGGCCGTGCGCAAGGCGCTGGGGCTGACGCGTGACGGCATCATCCAGATGGTAAAGGACTCGGGGCTTCGCGGACGCGGCGGCGCCGGCTTTCCCGCCGGGCTCAAGTGGAGCTTCATCCCAAAGGACCCTGACCTCGAGAAGTACCTCTGCTGCAACGCAGACGAGGGCGAGCCAGGCACCTTCAAGGACAGGGGCATAATAGACAACGACCCCCACCTTCTCCTCGAGGGCATGATGATAGCGAGTTACGCCATAGGCGCCTCCATCGCCTACATATACATAAGGGGCGAGTTCGAGTTCGGGGCAAAGAGGCTCGAGGCCGCCATAGACGAGGCCTACGAGGCCGGGTACCTCGGAAAGAACATCTTCGGCTCTGACTTTTCGCTCGACATGTATGTTCACCGCGGCGCGGGCGCCTACATCTGCGGCGAGGAGACGGCGCTCCTCGAGTCCATAGAGGGGCTTCGGGGCCAGCCGCGGAAAAAGCCGCCTTTCCCGGCCCTTGCGGGGCTCTACGGAAAGCCCACGGTCATTAACAACGTCGAGACCCTGGCCTGCGTGCCGGCCATCATAGAGCGCGGGGCCGAGTGGTTCAGCTCCATAGGGCCAGAGAAGAGCCCGGGGCCAAAGATTTACTGCGTCAGCGGACACGTGAAAAAACCCGGGCTCTACGAGCTCCCCATGGGCACCACGCTCCGCGAACTCATCTTCGACCACTGCGGCGGCATGCGGAGCGACAAGCCCCTGAAGGCCGTCATACCCGGCGGCGTGAGCGCCCCTCTTCTCATGCCCTCGGACCTCGACACGCCCATGGACTTCGAGTCCATGGGGGCAAAGGGCACCATGCTCGGCTCGGGCGCCGTAATAGTCATGGAAGAGGGGACCTGCATGGTGCGCGTGGCCTACATTACCAACAGGTTTTTCAGCCACGAGTCCTGCGGCAAGTGCACGCCATGCCGCGAGGGCACCATCTGGCTTACGAAGATACTGGAGCGCCTCGAGACAGGGCGCGGAAGGCCCGGAGACGTGGACCTCATAGACGACCTCTGCGAGCAGATATTCGGCCGCACCTTCTGTCCCCTTGGCGACGGGGCGGTCATGGCGCTTCGCGGGGCGCTAAACAACTTCAGGGAAGAGTTCCTCTACCATGTGGCCCACCACGGCTGCATGAGCTGAGCCCGCCCTGACCGGGGGGGCGAAGCGGCTGAGCGGGATAGCGGGGCAGGATAAAAGGCGCGGCAACCGGCCAGGCGGCAGGGGCCGGCGTTCATAGACGGACATATACAGGACGGCACAGAGAGACATACTGATAATACAATGATGATAACGGTCACCGTAAACGGTAAAGAGATACTCGTCAAGGCAGGTACCCTCATACTCGAGGCTGCAAGAGACGCGGGTTTTGACATACCCACCTTCTGCTACCAGGCCGACCTCATGGGCGTTGGCTCCTGCAGGATGTGCCTTGTCGAGATAGAGGGGCAGAAAAAACTCCAGCCCTCGTGCATCACCCCTGTCATCGAGGGCATGAAGATACAGACCGAGACCGAGCAGATAAAGAAGGCCCGCCAGGGTGTTCTCGAGTTCTTCCTCTCCAACCACGCCCTCGACTGCCCTGTCTGCGACAAGGGCGGCGAGTGCGAGCTGCAGGACATGGTCTACCAACACGGCCCCCCTACCGGTAGGTTCGCCGAGACGAAGTACAGGTTCCACGAGAAGGATTACATCTTAAGCCCTGTAATCGTAAAGAACTCCAACAGGTGCGTCCAGTGCCTCCGGTGCGTCCGCGTCTGCGACGAGGTGGTGGGCAGAAGCGTCCTCGTCTCCCTGAACCGCGGCCATCATCAGGAGGAGACGAGTTTCTTCCGCTCCTATCTCGACTGCGACCACGACGGGAACTGCATCGAGGTCTGCCCGGTGGGATGTTTCATGAGGCTGCCCTACAGGTACAAGTCAAGGCCGTGGGACTTGAAGGGCGCGGACACGGTCTGCCCGTACTGCGCCACCGGGTGCAGGATGGTGATAGAAGACCGGGACGGCGAGGTGGTGCGGGCGAGGGCGCAGCTCGGCGTCGGCATAAACAGCGAGACGCTCTGCGCGAGGGGCCGCTTTGGCTTTGACTTCATGAACTCCGCCGAGAGGCTCGACACGCCCCTCATAAGAAAATTCGGAAAACTCGAGCCCGCAACATGGGACGAGGCAATCGCATACATAAGGGACGGACTCTCGGGCATAAAGGGGGAGAGGCTCGGGGGCCTCGCCTCGCCGCTCCTTACCAACGAAGAGCTCTACCTCTTCCAGAAACTCATGCGCTCCACGCTCGGCAGCCCCAACATCGACTCCTCCACACGCTGGGACCCGGCCCTCGTGGAGAACTTCATCGCCTCCACTGGGATGACCTCGGGCGGGGTGAGCCTCTTCGATGTGGCGGGCGCCGATACCCTCCTTGTAGTTGGCACGCACCTCTCGGAGGAGAACCCCGTGGTGGACTACACGTTCCGGCGCATCTCCGCTGAGAAGGGCACCGCCGTGGTGGTGGCCTCGCCTCGGCCCATGAAACTCGACTCCTCGGCAACGCAGCGCATAAGGCACCTGCCAGGTGGCATGGGCGCCTTTCTCGGGGCAGTGGCCCTCTCCATTTACGAGGGAGAGAAGGAAAGGCTCAAGGGCCTCGACCACAGGGTAGAACTCGATGCGCAGGATAGAGACGCCCTCTGCGTCTCTTCCGGCGTCTCCGTAAAGGATGTAGAGGACCTTGCGGCGAGGCTCAAGGGGTCCGGGACCATAGGCATTACAGCTGGCACGGACACCTTGAGGCACGGCGACGGCCTCGTGTGGCTCGGCCTCCTCGGGGAAGTCCTCCTCGGCCTCGGCAAGAAGGTCATCATCCTCCCGGTCCTCGACAGGGCAAACCAGCGGGGCGCCTGGGAGATGGGCGTACATCCGGGCCTCGGTCCGGGGTACCGGGCCGCGCGGTCCATGGGCCTCGGCGCAGCCGGGATGATTGGCGCCGCCTCCTCGGGGGCCATTGACGCCATGTACATAATAGGGGAGGACCCCGCGGGAGAGGGTACGCCGGTGCCCGAGGCGGGCCTTGCCCTCTCGAGGCTCAGGTTCCTCATCGTGCAGGATACGCATATGACAGAGACAGCGTCCCTTGCTGACTGCGTCCTCCCCGGGGCCTTCCCCGCGGAAAAGCAGGGTACCTTCACCAATCAGGAGGGACGGGTTCAGGCAATAAGGAGGCTCAAGGCCCCGCCCGGCGCGGCAAGGGCGGACCTCTGGATAATCTCCAACCTGACAAAGGCCCTCTCGGGGAGCCGCGCTCCGGCTATCAATTCCGCCATGGAGGTCTTCAACGAAATAAGGGACGAGGCCCCGGGTTACTCCGGCGTAAGCCTCACCTTCAACAACAAGAAGAACAAACTCAATAAACTCGATATCAGGGAGGCCCTCGAGGGGGCGGCAGGAGGGGCCTTTACGCCCTCGCCGCTACCACCCCCCGGAGAGGTGCGGGAGACCACCGCCGCCGGCGGGTTCCTCCTCATAACGGGCAATAACCTCTTTCACTGCGGGAGGCTCTCGCACCAGTCACCAACACTCGTGGGACTCCAGAAGGACGCCTTCGTGGAGATTAGCGACGAAGACGCCGCCTCCCTCGGCGTAAGCGCAGGAGAGGAAGTCTCCGTGCAGGGTAACGGCTACATGCTCAAGCTCGCCCTGAGGCCGAGAAAGGGCATGACAAGGGGCGTGGCCTTCATACCCGAGGGCTTTCCCGGCATAGCGGTGGAGAGGTTCTTCCCCTGCGGGGTCTCCGTGCCCCTCGTAAGCATCAAGAACCACTGAACGGGGACCGTCGCTTGTACGACTGTTACG
>CAZMXX010000389.1:0-3935 GCA_964570315.1 uncultured Anaerolineaceae bacterium
ATGTCAACGATATGGTGTACCAATTCGGTCCGGCGCGGGACAATATCACGCCCGTGCCCAACGACTTGTGGGATGTCATCCAAAAATATTGGGCGCACAACACCGTCCGCCCGTCGAATTTTTATGCCGCCGAGAGATAGTCCCGGAGTTGGCGCTGCTTGATCGTTTTTGGCAGCGGGCGCGACGTGCGCAATTTCATCAAACAGGATGCCCCGGCAGTTCGGGCATCATCACCCCGCGTTGCGAGAGAATTTGCAGCACCCGATACACCAGTTGTGACACATCTGTCCCCACAAAGAAATTGAACCGCTGCTCGTCTGGGCGTTCTTCCACCCCAATCAACAATTCTCCCCGCCGGTACAGTTCAATGCCGAACGGCATCAGAGTTGCGTCGGGCGGCATGGGAGTCAGATGCGCCTTCAAATTGTGCCAGTGGTTGGGCATTAAACGGTCGGGGCGCAAATCATATGGATTGTTGAGCCGCCCATCGTTCATTAATACCTGTGCCACCAGCGAACGCAGTTCCAGAATTTCCGCGCCATCCTGTTTGGGTACTTCTCTGCGCGCGCTGGCGGCATAGGTGTAGATGCGCTTGCCATCGCGGGTTTCAAATACCGGCGCCCAAAAATCCGTTTCGTTCGCCACCCGTTTTTTAAGATAGAAGATGGGGCGCAGGGTTTGCAGCGTTTTGGTATTGACCCCGCGCACATGGAGTTTGTCACTTTTGCCGGGCGAGCCGAGGATACCCACCGCGTGCAAATAATCGGTCAGATATTCGCGCACTTTTGCCAATTCCAAATGCCGGAACACCGGTCCCCCGGGCGTGGTGGCGAACACTTCATGCTCAACCGTATAAACCGGGTACACTTGCTGCGAGCGCCGCGCCACAAAGACGTAACTCGGCAGGCGAGACCTGTTCACCAGCCCCAGCAAGACGTTTTGCATCAGCGCGGGAAGGTGGTCAATAGTGGTTGTTTCCACCCGAAAACCACAGACTTCCGCATCATACAGCGTTTCTCCGTCCCGCCGTGTCCGATAAACCGGCACGCGGAACACGGTCTCGAAATCGACCGTTGCTTCAACAATTTCTATCCGCGCAATGAAGGAAATTGTTTGAGCGTGCCGGTCGGGATTCGGTATCAAAGAAATTTTCATCGTCGCCTCCGGTTATCGTATTGCCGATGGTGATGGCACCACATCGGGCATCAAATTGCGTTTGCCCGGCTCGGCGGTGTTTTGGGCGCCAAATTCCGGGTAGCTGATTGTCCCGTGCTCGGAAATGTCCAGCCCTTCCAATTCCTCTTTCACCGATACCCGAATGCCGATGGTCTTTTTCAGCAGGGTGAACAGCCCGAACATAGTGCCGAATGCCCACACCGAGACCGCCGCAACCCCTATCACCTGCACACCGAGTTGGGCGAACCCGCCGCCGTAAAACAGCCCCGCCACATCTCCCATACCGGTCAATCCGCCGACAGCCGGTGCGGCAAATAGCCCCACGGCAAGTGTTCCCCAGACGCCATTGAAGGCATGCACCGCCACAGCGCCCACCGGGTCGTCGATTTTCAGCGTGTCTTCTATGAATGCCAGCCCGAACACCAGCACGCCCCCCGCTATCAGCCCGATGATGAGCGCGCTGGCGGGGGTGACGCTCGCTGTGCCGGCGGTGATAGCCACCAATCCTGCCAGCACGCCGTTCAGCGCCATTTCGGTGGACGGTTTGCCCGTGCGGAGCCAATTGATCACCAGAGCAGAAACCGCGCCGGCAGCCGCCGCCAAATTTGTGGTGACGGCAATATATCCGATGCCCGGATTCATGCCGGAAAGGGTGCTACCGGGGTTGAACCCGAACCAGCCGAACCAAAGAATGAACACTCCCAGCGCCGCCAGCGTCAAACTGTGTCCGGGGATGATATTGCCGGAGCCATCTTTGTTGAATTTCCCGATGCGGGGACCGAGCACGATTGCCGCCGCCAGCGCCGCGAAGCCGCCCACGGCATGTACAATGGTCGAACCGGCAAAATCAATGAAGCCCAGCTCGGCGAGCCAGCCGCCGCCCCACAGCCAATGCCCGGAAATGGGATAAATTAATCCGACCACCACCACGCTGTAAATCAGGTAGGCGTTGAATTTGAGCCGTTCCGCGACAGCCCCGGAAACGATGGTGGCTGCGGTTCCGGCGAACACCAGTTGGAACAGAAACCCTGCCCAGTCGTAGCCGCTCGCCGGATTGAAACTGATTTTGCTCAAGAAAAAATTGTCGGTGCCGATGATGCCCATTTTCGATGTGCCATACATCAGCCCGTACCCAATGGCGAAAAAGAGCAGCGTCCCCATCGCAAAATCCATCAGATTTTTCATCAGCAGGTTCGCCGCATTTTTCGACCGGCTGAAACCGCTTTCCACCATAGCGAAGCCCGCCTGCATAAAAAATACCAGAAATGCCGCCAACAGTAGCCAAATCGTATCAATTTGGGTGGTAATGGCGCTGAGGGTCACGCCCTCTTCTTGCGCCACCGCCACCATCGTCACTGCCATACTCAACATCAACCCCAATACCGCGTGTTTGAAAACCTTTTTCATCCTGTGCCTCCTTTTGGTTTGCCCTCAGAATATGAAAAGCCCCTGTGTGCCGCCAAACGCGGAATTCACACAGAGGCTTCCCGGCTCTCTGAAAACATTGATAATTTTTTACCGAAAAACAAAACCCCACTCGCCCAAATTTTTTGGGGGTGGGGCTTCTCGGCTCCTGAAATATTGCGAGAAGTTTATCAGAAAAACTTCAGGCTGTCAAGCGCAATTTTTGGTGTCGGGAGCGTTTGTAGAGAAGTTGCCAAGCCGTTCCCCAATTGTTTCAGTTGTTGGCATAAGAAAATCTGATGTCGTTGGTTCCATAGGCGATGCTGGATAACAGTGTTCCGTCGGTGCGATATACGGAAATATCGTTGCTGCGTTGCCAAAACCAGGTGATGGGTTTTTTGTCGAGAGTTAACGTTGTTGATTTTTGGATTTCGGTGCTTTTTTCTTCGGAATGGCTGGTTTCCATGCCAAATTCTTGGGTGTAACTGGCAGAAATTTTGGCGCTTGCTCCGCCATACTCAACGCCGGTTTCAGCCGAGACGGTAATAGAGGTATGTTTGCTGAATTCACGGGAATCCGCTTCTTTGGTTCCAACCATAAAACTGACTTCGTACTCTCCGCCCGCGGGGGTAGATGACGACTGAATACAGCGCCAGATGGGTTCGTCGGCGATAAAGTAGAAGGGTGAATTTTCGGCTTTTTGAAACAATGTATCTGAGATGGCAGTGTGCGGGACGATCGCAATTTTTCGGACGCCATATTGTGTTTCTGAGCCTTGGCTCGCGTTCATCACCGTATTGTAATCTCCTGCTTTGACCGAGTCGATGTCAAGAAACGCAGGTTCCACAATTAACGCCAATGATGGGGTACCGGCTTCCGGGTTTGAAAAGGTGGGTGGAATCAACAGCATTTGTCCTTCAGAGGCTTTAATTGGTTCCGGTTTGCCGAATGCAGGGCTGATTAAATTGCCGTTATGACTTTCCCAACCCGCGCCATGGTCGCTCCAATAAGTTTCGGCTTTGACGGGTTGTAAATATTTGCGGTGAACACACCAATATTGGGTTACATCCGGTTTCGCCGGTCCAAAACAGAGACCAACTGCGGCATATCCTTCCGGTGCAATTGGTTTCCAGTAGGCGATATCACGGGAGTTATGGGAGCCGTGGTCATCCAAAACCCACTGAAAGTCCGTCGGATGCGCGAGCGCATCGGAGTTTTCTACGGGGGCAAATAAAAGCGTACCATTTTGTTGCGGGTCAGGGTCTGTGCCGATAATGGCTGTATCACCCAACGGTAGAAAATCCCCTTCGCCCGCCACGTTATAAAACGTAACACCATTGGGATTTCTAAAAATA
>CAZMXX010000390.1:0-3915 GCA_964570315.1 uncultured Anaerolineaceae bacterium
GCGTCGCGGTCGGTTCCGGGGTAGCACCGGCGCAGGCGGTCGCCGATAGGGCAAAAAGTGCCAGAAGTGCCATCAAAATGATTAATCGTTGCTTGTTCATGTTTCATCTCCTATGGTGGGGTTTACTACTTGAGCATATCACAACATCGTTCACAAATCGTTCAGCAGACCGCAACAATCAATCAATCCCTTCTTCCTCTTCCCCCCGCAGCAGATTCACCCGCTCGGTTTGGCTCATCCCCGCCGATTCGCGAGTCACGGCGGCGTAAAATTCGGTGTCATAAGTGCGCGTTTGCACCACCACCGGCATCGGGACGGCGTGCCCCATAATGAGCGCCTGCTGTTTGGTATCGAGCCGCGCCAGCACTTCACGCAGTCCCTCCGCGCCGGAAACGCCGGAGAGTACCGCGCGAATGTCGCGGTCGTTGTCCAGCAGGGCGGTCACCCGCGTGCCGATTTGGCTCATCACCTCTTCATCAATGCCGGAAGGACGTTGGTCAACCACCAGCAGGGTGACGTTGTATTTGCGCAATTCGCGGGCAATAATGCCGAAAATGGTCTGCCGGGCAAGTTGCGGGTCGAGGAATTTGTGCGCCTCTTCGATGACAATCATGAGAGGGGGCGGTTCATCGGCTTTATTGCCGAGCGCGTTTTCCACACGATCCACATACATTTTATGGATACGCCGGGTGAGATAATTTGCCACCAGAATGTACGCTTCCAGCGCGTTGCCATATCGCCCGAATTCCAGCACCACGGTTTTCCCGGTTTCCAGATAGCGGATGATTTCGGTGGCGCTGTCCTTCGCCACGGTATCCTGAATGAACTCGAAGCGCGCCAGTTTTTCCAGCCGGCGGCTCAATGCCGCGACGCTGGCTTTGGCGGCGCTGGTGTTTTCGGTCAACTCATCCAGGTCTTCTTTTTCCGCGTCCAGCAACGTTTTAATCCAACCTTTTCCCCAGAAGCGACGCAGGGTGTACGCCGCGCCAATCATCTGGTCGCTCAAGCCGAGGGTCACTTTCAGCATTTCCAAATCTTCGGGCTGAATATCCTGCCAGCGCATGGTGACCACGAAATCGGGCTGGACTTTTCGGCGGCGGGAACTGTCTTCATCCAGCGTGAAAATCGCCACCCGGTTGGGGAAAAGTTGGCGCAACCCTTTCACCGAGGTGCGCCCTTCGGTTTGAATTTGCCAGCCGTAATCGTTGTGCATGTCAAAAATCAGACTGACGGCGGCATTTTTCTGAATCATCCCCGACAGCAAAATGCGGGTGAGGAAGCTTTTTCCCGTGCCACTTTTGCCAAAAACACCGACGCTCCGCTCTGCCAGACGACGCAGGTCAATATTCACCGGCACGTCTTCCATATCCAGCGGCTCGCCGATGTGGAAATGGGTATCGTCTTCTTCCCCGAAGACAACCGCCATATCCTCCTCGGTGGCGGCGCGCACCGGTGAAAAATGCCCCGGCACGGTTTTGACGGGACGCGGCTCGGCGGCGGCGTCATCCAGCACCAACAGCGGCGAAACATGCAGGATGCCGTAAACCGCCGTGCTGAGGTAGACCTCGCGCACAAAGGGATCGCTGGTGTCGGGGGGCATCATCTGCACATCGCGGTTGGTGACGCCCAGTTCCACATCGCTGATCATGCCGAAAAAGCGGCGTTGCTGCCCCCGAATGACCACGTATCGCCCCACCGCCATATCTTCGACGGGCGCGTCCGTGTCCAGCCGCACGGTGAGTCCCGCCCGCAGTGACCCGCCGACGACCACGCCGTAGCGGCGGGTGGCGGGTTCATTTCGTTTGAAGAAAATATCGAATTCGTCCATGGTCGGCTCTCTGTTTTCGATTTTCAGTTCTCAGCGTTCAGTTGAAACATTATCACGGCTTCACATTTCACGCAACACGAAGATTATCTTTTGAATCGGTCTGCCATCGTGGTATAATCTTGGCGCACACACCCCGGAGGGCAATATGGAATTGACGCAATCGTATTTTGAAAATTTACTGACGCAGACAGTGCTTTTTGTGCCGAAACTCGCCGTTGCCATTGTGGTATTTTGGGTTTCGATGTATCTGGCGAGACTGGCGGAAAAAGGGGTGAACCGTGCGCTGCACGCTCGCAAAACCGACCCCGAATTGAGCATTCTGTTGAGCCGCAGTACCCGCTGGGCGGTAATCATCTTCGGCACAGTTGTGGCGCTCCAGCAGGTGAACTTCGATGTGAGCGGGTTCATCGCCGGGCTGGGGATTGTCGGGTTCGCGCTCAGTTTCGCCTTTCAGGATATTGCCAAAAATTTCATCGCCGGGGTGCTGTTGCTGGTGCAACAACCTTTTGACATCGGCGATGGCATTGACGTGGCGGGGGTGAGCGGTTCCGTCATTGATATTGAGGTGCGCTCCACCACCCTGCGCACGTGGGACGGCAAACACGTCATCATCCCCAACGCGGATGTGTACGCCGGAACCATCACCAACTTCAGCCGCAGTCCCCGCCGCCGTATCTCGCTGGGGGTGGGGGTGGCATACGATACCGATTTGGAGAAAGCATCATCGGTGCTGCTGGAAACCGTTTCCGCGCTGGATGGGGTGCTGGATGACCCCGCGCCGCAGGTGGTGTTCAACACGTTTGGCGACAGTTCCATTGATTGTACCGTCTATTTTTGGATTGATACGGCAGCCACCGGAATATTCTCCGCCACCGACAGCGCGGTCAAGCGCATCAAAGCGGCGTTCGAGCGGGAGGGCATCGAAATTCCGTACCCGGTGCAAACGGTGCTGTTGCAACAGTGATTCTTAAAAGAAGCCGTTATCGCCTTGAAATAAATTTCCGCGTTAAAATTCGGTCGTCTCCCCGTTGAGTGTTGTGAGTCGTCACCGCGCCGGAATGAACCGCAAAGTCGCAAAGCAAGCCAAGTTTTTCTTTGTTTCCCGCTTTTTTGCTTTGTGACCTTAGCGGCTTCGCGGTGAATTTAACGTCTATCTCGCAACAACACCCAAGCGGGAGACCACCTAAAATTCGTCCAAAACTGAAATGCACCCTATGAATACTTTGACGATTGACATTCACACACTGCAAATTCAACATGTGAATGTCACTGATGATTCACTATCAGTTGACTTAACCGATGGACGCACGATTTCCGTACCGTTGGGCTGGTTTCCCCGCTTGTTGCATGGCTCACCGGATGAACGAAATGATTGGCGGTTGATTGGCGAAGGCGAAGGCATCCATTGGGAAAGTTTGGATGAAGATGTCAACCTTGAACATATCATCAAAGGGATACCCTCCGCTGAAAGTCAAAAATCGCTACAGCGATGGCTAAAAAGTAGACAATAGCGTTACTTCCGCCCGTTCCGCCATTTTGCCAGCGCGACACGGTTTGAATCAAACGCGATGTCGTCGTCGGCGGGTACGTTTTCCCGGCTGAAAAACCCGACCTCCACCACGTCGTCCATCGGAACGGGTGTGCCGCCGATGACCGTGCCGCGATAGAGTACCATAATCCCCGCGCCGCGAAAATCGGCGTTGTAATAAACCACGTCCAGCAGTTCGGTGATTTCCACGTCCAACCCGGTTTCCTCTTTAAATTCGCGCATCGCGCCCTGTGCGGGCGTTTCATCATATTCCACAAACCCCGACGGGAAACACCATTTATCTTTTCCCGGATTAATCCCCCGCCGAGCCAGCACCACTTTGCCATCCCGCTCGGCGAGCACGCCCGCCCCCACCTTCAAATTTTTGAAATGTACCCATTCGCAGTTGGGGCATTGCTGCCGCCGCGCCCCAAATACGTGCCGATATTCCAGCTTTGTGGCGCACATCGGGCAAGAGGTGTCGTCGGGTGTTAAATGCAGGTGCTGTTAAGGGTGGTTATTTGAGTTGTGTGTTGACGGTTTCGTAGATCATTTCGGG
>CAZMXX010000391.1:0-3880 GCA_964570315.1 uncultured Anaerolineaceae bacterium
CCACATATCAGGTGCTAAATACCAAATCATAGGTCCTTCCTTGTCTGGTGTTCCACATCAACCGCAAAGTTTCCCACTAATACAATGCTTCCATCTGCACGAATGCTCTCTTTACCACGACTGAATTCCCCGGACTCCATGTAACCTTTCATAATGTTGATACCATCTTTCTGGTCAAAGGAGATACCGGATACCTCATCGAAACAAACAACATCATATTGACAAACCAGCCCGCGTTGTCCGGTTGCGTTGTTTACGAACATGCGGGCCACAGTCGCTTTTCCGCCAGAAATCAGATGTGCATAAGGGGAAACCTGCTGGAACAGGTGGCTTTTACCTGTGCCACGAGGTCCAAGTTCTACTAAGTTGTAATTGCGCTCCACAAAAGGAACCATCCGGAGGAAAAAGGCGTTTTTTGCCCGCTCAGAAAGTCCTTCCGGCTCAATGCCAATGCTACGTAAAAGGAATGTTTTCCACTCGTCGGTTGTAAACTCATTCCTGGCTGCGGCCAGAATGTCCAAAACGTCTCGCTTGGAAAGTTGGATTTCACGTAAGGATTCAACTCCGAACGGCCTCCCATTTTTTTCCTGGGCAATCGCAGCATCGTAGCTCAATGTTATCTCGGCATAGAATCCGCCTGTCAGCATCCTCTCATGTTCATTGACAAGTTGGGGGCTGATGCGGACATCCTTCAGTCGAAGGCTGGGCAAGGTTGCCAAATAGGAGTCTGTTTTTGCATCCAGGCGGGCACTGATGAGATCGATTATTTTTACTTCGCCTTTTTCCCGGGCACGCGCCTTGAAGAGTTCTTCTTCACCAGCCTTGACCGTGCGAGACTTCAACTGACGCTGGACAATTTCCAGTCCTTCCTCAATTTCCTCGATATCGGTGCTCGCACAATACCGACCAAGAAGGAACTCCACAACGTATGTTGGAACCGGGAACTGACGGCTAAAAGTACGGACCAAGTCTTTTCGTACCAAATACCCATCAAGTGTGGAGGCGGCCAGATTGTCAATATGGTCCATTTCCATTATGTGTTACCTCCGCCTATTACAGTCATCACTTGAGCCACGAGCTCGCCATCAGCATCTAACAACACGACTGCGGCATCAGCTCCTTCCAATTCTTCATCCCCGACAACAACAGAACCAATGCCGTTGTCTTTTATCTGCTTTACACTCATTACAACACTGGTCGATGAATTACCGGCCTGTTTACGAACGTCAAGAAACAAAGGAGAAACATCTCCGTCGACAGCCACTTTGCAGCGCAGACCTTTCCAGACAACGTCCGTAATTTCGATTGAGCCTGAAGATGTTCTACCGCCATCTCCGGCAGAGACTGTCAGCTCCAGAGTGAGGCATTCCTGTAAACTTAAGCCACCGTGCGCATATTCCTCGCCTTTTCGATAGCAGCTGATCCCGTTTGCCAGGGCAAAATACTGATTGGGATTCCAGTACCAGGGAAAGAGACGCTCATCTGTATTCGCTCCGGGCTTGATGGCCGCGCAGCGCCCCCATTTGTTTTCCGTAAGCGCACCTGGGAGATCGATTTTCGGCAAACCTCCTGGCATCAGAAGCCAACCATGATCGGTGACTATCCGGACGGATTTCCATCCCGCCGAAATCAGACTTTCGACACGATCTTTGATTTCGACGAGCATCCCATCCAAATACTTTGCCAGTTTCCAGCCGCGATCATGTCCTTCATGATCGATATCCCCAAATTCACACCACGCACGTCCATTTCCATCTCCAACTTCAGCTTTATCGAGAACGGACCAGCCGTTATCTATCAGAAGTTTCTTCAGGTGGTAACCGCCCTTGAGGGATTGTCCGGTCTCGGCAACAGAAGGTTCAAAATCAGCGCTTGCAAGTTCACCGTGAATCAGGTGGGTAAGAGGGGTTACCGCTGGTTTTCCGGTTGCAGTGACACTTGGTAGAGCAGCCCAATTGATTTTCTCGTCAACATGAAGGCCAGCCTCAAAAAGCAGCGTTTCCAGGCGGCGAGCAATATCGAATCGGAGTCCATCCACAAAAAGGATACACTCCCCGGAAATATCAAGAGATGTACTCTGGCCGGATTTTGTTTTGCAGGGATAGCCGCTTTTGTCGACGACATGTTGCAAGTGACGGGCAGACTCCTCAGCCCAGGGCAGATAAATCGAGCGGATCGCGGTTGTGACCGCTTCCAGGTCTTCCTGCCGGTTTATACAAGCTAAGATACGTAGAATAGCATCATCAGCTTTCCATCCTGAATTACTGTAAGCTGTTGTGAGGTCTTCAACAGTTCCGGCGGATAAGGCATTGGAAGTAATTTCAGCCAGCACGCCCAGATGCTCTACAGCACAGGCAAGCTGGGCCTCACCCAGTTCAGCCCATACGAGTTCTTTCCGTGCACAGTGCTGTTTGGCCAAGTCCGCGATTCGTTTGCGTGCCTCATGCGGAGGATGCTCTCCAAGGCTTGAAAGACTTTGGCGCAGGGTATTTTCCATATCTTCATTCCACTGCGGCCAACCTTCATATCCTCCATCAGGTGTAAGCCAGAAAATTGTGTCCCTGGGCGGTTGACACTTTCGGATTTGTGCGGGGATGTTTGGATAACGCTTCGGAGCTTCACAAAAGCGTTCCCATACCGGTTTCCATGGTCCTTCATGTGATGCCAACCTGGCGGCTCCAGCCAGGATGCCATCGTTTTCAGGATGGAAAGCCAATTGCGATTTACAGACTTCCACAAAGGCACGCCACTCGTTCTCCCCACGAGCATCGCGGAAGGCGTCACCCTGATCGAGCCATTGCAACAGATCCCGAACCGGGTCACCACCGGTAAGCAAAGTATTAAAATAATCCTTGTCAAGGCGTTTCCCCTTCAGCAGTTCAACCTCTTCATCCAGAAGACGATATAGAGACAGCTGCATGGCGCTGAGTGTGGCTTTATCCTTGGCTACATCCAATCCAAGACCACCCTGATCAGATTTGAGAAAAGCCAGGATAGTCCAATCTTTGCCATTGATCTGGGACCAGATGACACCAAGGTATTGCAGTTCTGCCAGTGGCTTAAGGCTTTCCGGGCAGCTTTCTACAGCACGCAAATCCTGCCGGCTGACGCCCGGCAGGTATAAAATTGGCGTGATGTCCTCCGAAAAGGGTATATCGTCTACTTTTCGGGCAATCACACAGCGTAGCCAGATGGCTGGGCCGGTTTTTCTTTCAGGGTCGTAGTCACCAAGCACCAGCAATTCCGGCATTTCGTTTTGAAGACGTGGTATGACGGCTTCCCACTGGCGGTCGCGATCCGGCCAGAGAATACAAACCGGTGCCTCCTGGACGTCCGGATTGAAGACGGCGGCAGAGCGAACGGCTCTTGTTAGTGCAGATAGGACATTACTCATCTGCGAGATCCATATTCAATAGTTTTTCTATCAGGTCACCGCGCCGGAAAGTCGCTGAAAGTTGCTGAAGTGAAACCTCATTTTGTCCGTAAAGTTGTTTTAGAGCCTTATCCACATCTTTCACCGATGCTGAAAAATAGGACTCTCCCTTCTCCTCAATTAGACGTTTGGCGTCATCGAAACGCTGATGATTAAGCGCTTCAACCTCTATAGCGAGATCTTTCAATAGGCGACGTCCCATTTGCATGGCTATAAAGCATGAAGCATATCGGACAAAAACTGGATCATCCGGATGCGGACGGCGGCGGTGATTTTCTGCAATCCGATAAAGCAACACTGCAATAATTATATGCGCTCCTGAAAGATTATCCGTAAAAATAACGTTGTACAGTTTCCCGAAGTGTTCTCTGGTAAAAAATTTAGCCTGGTGAGGACGGTTTCGCCAGACAGCAAGAATAGCTTCTGCGGCTACTCCCGAAGTTATAT
>CAZMXX010000392.1:0-3878 GCA_964570315.1 uncultured Anaerolineaceae bacterium
CAAGCCCAACTGCTTCATACCCCATTCGGGGCACAGGTCGTTGGGTAGTTGACAATAAACCTTCTCTATCAAAAAGTCATATTTGGTAAGTTTACCGATTGTGTGCGCATTTGCAAACTCGGTATGAAAAAGACGCCGATTGCTCGGCGCCTTTGAGGTTACTGCGAGTTAGCGTCGGTCTCGGCGGTTGCCCCCGCGACGGTCTCCGCCCCGGCGGTCACCTCCGCGACGGTCGCCACCGCGCCCGCCGCCGCGTTTGGGTTGGTCGCGTTCCCGGGCTTCTTCCGGTGTCCAGCCTTCCAGCACCGCTTGGCGCGAAAGCCGGATTTTCCCTTCCGGGCTGATGTCGGTGACCATGACCATGATTTCATCGCCCACTTTTGCCACGTCTTCCACGCTGTTGACGCGGTAATCGGCGAGTTGCGAAATGTGAACCAGCCCATCCGTGCCGGGCAGAATTTCCACAAATGCCCCGAAGTCGGTGGTGCGCACCACGGTTCCGGTGTAAATGCCGCCGATTTCCGGGCTACTGGTGAGCAATTCGATTTTGGTTTGCGCTGCTTGTGCGCCTTCCTGATTGTCGGTGGCGATGAAGACCGTGCCATCTTCCGAAATTTCGATTTTCGCGCCGGTTTCATCCTGAATGGCGCGAATGGTTTTGCCGCCCGGTCCAATCACCTTGCCGATTTTTTCGGGGTCAATTTGGATGCTGTAGATGCGCGGCGCGTATTTCGCCAGTTCCGTGCGCGGCGCTTCGATGACTTCCGCCATTTTGTCTAAAATATGGAAACGTCCGTCTTTTGCCTGCGCCAGAGCGATTTCAAAAATGTCCCATGCCAGCCCCGAAATTTTGATGTCCATTTGCAGGGCGGTGATGCCGTCGCGGGTTCCGGTGACTTTGAAGTCCATATCGCCCAGTGCGTCTTCCACGCCCTGAATGTCCGACAGCACGACAAAATTGTCGCTGTCGTAATCGGTCACCAAGCCCATCGCAATACCGGCGACGGGTTTTTTGATGGGCACACCGGCGTCCATCAGGCTCATGGTGCTGCCGCACACACTCGCCATGGAGCTGGAGCCGTTGGATGCCATCACTTCCGAGACCACGCGCAGGGTGTACGGGAATTCGTCCGTATCGGGGATGACGGGGATGAGCGCGCGTTCCGCCAATGCGCCGTGACCGGTCTCGCGGCGTTTTGTGCCGCCGATGCGCCCGGTTTCGCCGACGGTGTACGGCGGGAAATTGTAGTGATGCATGTAGCGTTTGGTGTCAACGGGACCAAGCGTGTCGAGCCGTTGCTCTTCGCCGGGCGTTCCCAGGGTGACGATGCTCATCACCTGCGTTTCGCCACGGGTGAATATGGCGCTGCCGTGCACGCGGGGCAGCACGCCCACTTCGCCCCAAATGGGACGAATTTCTTTCGGGGTGCGTCCGTCGGGGCGGATACCTTCGCTGAGCACGCGGGCGCGCACCAGCTTTTTGAAATAGTTGCTGAAGGCTTTTTTCAGGTCGCTCGCGCTGACGGTTTCATCGTCGGCGAATGCTTCCAGCAATTGTTGGGTGAGTTCGTCTTTGCGGCGGTTGGTTTCGGTTTTGTCCACGGATGTGTCCAGCACGCCGGCAATGCGGTCATCTTCGTTGAGCCATGCTTCCACCCGCGCCTGTAATTCGGGGTCGAGTTCAGGTGTCGCCATATCCCGTTTCGCTTTGCCGATTTCATCGCGCATGCGCTCTTGCAGGGCGATGATTCCCTGAATGGATTCGTGTGCCAGTTTCAACCCGTCCAGCAGCACACTTTCCGACACTTCATTGGCGCCGGCTTCGACCATCAGCACGGCATCTTTGGTTCCCGCCACCCGTAAATCGAGGGCGCTGTTTTCCATTTGGGGAATGGTAGGATTGACGACCAGTTCATCATCAATTAAACCGATGCGCACCGCGCCCACGGGACCCGCCCAAGGGATGTCACTGATCATCAATGCGGCGCTGGCGCCATTCAACGCCATAATATCCAGATGTCTTTCGTCATCAGATGACAGCGCGGTGACGACCACCTGCACTTCGTTGCGGATGGTTTTGTTGAAGAGGGGGCGCAGGGGGCGGTCAACGAGACGGCAGATGAGAATCGCGTCTTCGCTGGGGCGTCCTTCGCGGCGGAAGAAACTTCCGGGGATACGTCCGGCGGCGTACAGTTTTTCTTCAAATTCCACGCTGAGCGGCAAAAAATCGATGCCGTCGCGTACGTTTTTGCTGGCAGTTGCGGTGACCAGCAACACCGATTCGCCAGAGCGAACAATCACCGAACCGCCCGCCAATTGCGCGATGCGTCCGGTTTCAAATGTGATTTCGTCGTTGCCAAGTTTGGCGGTGAACGATTGACCTTGTGGTGCAGACATAAAAATCCTCCAGATTTTTTGTTTTCATCCGGAGAACCTGGAACTGGGAACAGCGTCAAATACCGGTATTTGGCGTTCTTCCCAAATCCAGTCTTTCTCCGGATGTATATTTTTGCCAACAAAAAAGCAAGCATTGCAGAGCATCATCCCCGCCAATACCTGCTTTCTGTTGGTTAACCTACGTATACATAATCCTACTTGCGCAATCCGAGCCGCGGCAACAATGTTTTGTAGCGTTGGTAATCTTTGCGGCTAAGATATGCCAGCAAACGACGACGCTGCCCGACGAGTTTCAACAACCCGCGACGGGAACCTTCGTCATGTTTGTGGAGCTTCAGGTGTTCAATCAAACCGTTGATGCGATGTGTCAACAGGGCGATTTGAACTTCCGGTGAACCGGTATCACCATCAACCAACTGATAATCTTTGATGATTTGTTCTTTTACTTCTTTTGTGAGTGACACGGCAAGTCCTTTCTATCCGTCGGGCGTTCAACAGAACCACTCCATCGAAGCCCCTAGTGCCTTGGATAAATAAAGTTTATTTTACCAACCTGCATTGTATCATATGACACCAATTCAAGCAAATGTTTCGCATTTTTACGTCCTGTGCTACAATTTTGACGGAGGTTTTTATGCAATTTGACATATTCACGCTCTTCCCGGAAATGTTCGCCGGGGTATTCGACCACAGCATCATCCGGCGCGCGCAGGAAATGAATGCGGCGCACATCGCCCTGCACAACATCCGCGATTACGCCCGCGACAAACACCACATGACCGATGACACGCCCTACGGCGGCGGCGGGGGAATGGTCATGAAACCCGACCCCATCTTTTACGCGGTGGAAGGGGTGTTGGGGATGGATGTGCCGCCCGAAGGATATACCGCCGACGGTACATCCACTCGCCCGCCGATTATTCTGCTTTCCCCGCAGGGGCGCGTTTTCACCCAGAAAGTGGCGCAGGAATTGACGCAATATCCGCGTCTGATGTTCCTCTGCGGGCGATATGAAGGCGTGGATGAACGGGTGGCGCAGTATCTCGCCACCGACCAAATTTCCATCGGCGATTATGTGCTTTCCGGCGGCGAAATTGCGGCGATGGCGATTGTGGACGCGCTCATCCGACTCATCTCCGGCGTGCTGGGCGACCCCAACGGCGCGGCGAACGACTCGCACGCCACGGGTTTGCTGGAATATCCCCATTATACCCGCCCGCCGGAATTTCGGGGGCACGGTGTGCCGGACATTCTGCTGTCGGGGCATCACGCCAAAGTGGACGAATGGCGGCGGCAGCAGGCGCTTCTCCGCACGCTGAAACATCGCCCCGATATGCTGGAAACCGCGCCGCTCACGGATGCGGACAGGAAGTTTTTGCAGAAGATACAATCGGGGGTTGGAGATTAGGGATTGGAGATTTGTTATTGAGGTAAATGAAACTTTTACGTTGTGTTGTTTTCAGCCACGGATTTTAGGCTAA
>CAZMXX010000393.1:0-3842 GCA_964570315.1 uncultured Anaerolineaceae bacterium
AATGGAGCCGTCGGCGCGTTGTTCGGCAAACGGTTTGTTGCTGTCTTCATAACCCTTACCCCAGAACAAAACAGGGATTGATTTATCAATGGGCAACGGTATTTTTGATGGCATAACTTGTTTTGAGGGAAGCCAATGTAAGCTACGTGGTGAATAGTTAAGCAAATTTCCCCACGACTTTGATGATGTAGGTACAACAATGATCCCTGGTTTGTTAGCATAAAACTCTTCAGGATGTCCATAAAAAACAGGGATGTTTAAGCTTTCAAAGCCTGTTTCTGTTGCATCGTTGGTAACACCTGCTCGTTGGGCGAGTTGTCGCCAAGCATATTTGATGCTTTTAGGTGCTAACTTAGTATCATAGTGCATCACAGTGTATAACCTAACTGTCTAGCGGTATCACCCGTCATCGCAAGTAAGTCGTCACGCATATCATTTGTCCACTCAGAAAGTGGTGGAAATACCCCCACTTTTTGTGCATTCAATTTTTTACCCAGTATTTTTTGGATATTCTTCACTGGTGGCATATTGGTTTCGAGGAATGAAAAAAGGGATTTAATAGTTTCCTCATTTCCATTAAAAAGCATTTCCGAGCGTACCAAAAGAAATTTTTTGGGTGGTAGTTTAGCTGAAAAATCCAAAATCCAACGATTGGTTTCGTTCCATAACCATAGATTTTTTTGGAATTGCGAGAAAGAGTGCCATTGTGTATAGGTATTGGTGTTTGGCAGGGGGGTGATCCTGGTGCTGTCGTTTGGATGATCAACAAACCATTTGCGCCGCATCCCTGAACGGACAACATCGCCCGGGTTTCGTACCAAATGAATGAATTTGACTTTGGGAATAATTGATAAGATGATTGATGCTAAAAAGGTTGCTTGAGGACTGGTCTCAACATAGCCTTTATAACAGCTTAAGACATAGTTGAATAGCTCTTGTCTTGTTGTCTTGAATGCTTCTTTCAGAATTTGACTAGCCAGAGGTTGCTCGGAATAGTAGTATGCTAACTGGGATAAACCAAATAGAGATGGGTTTGGCTCATGATAGGCAAAAACATTTGGCGCTAAATTGAGTAACGCAGACAATGTTTGGGTACCCACTCTTCCGGTGGAGAGAGTGAATATGCAGGGATGTGTTTGATCAAAATCCTGTAATCTTTGAGAGGAAAAAGCCCTGTACAATCGATAGTACCACTGAATAGGCGTGCGGTTTAATAATGCGTTGATATGAGAGTGTAACATTACTTGTATTGTTTTCCTAAGTATTATAGTATTTATGCCTACTAGCAATTGGTTAAATATTTAAAAGTGTTGCCAATTCCTGTCGCATTCGTTCGTGGAAAATGTGAGCGTCAAAGTGTGTGGCAACGTGGGTTTGTAATTGTTGGAGGAGAGATTGTTCAGTTTTTGCATCAAGATTATCTAAATAATTAAGAATGTTAGGTATCTCGTCTAGTTGTTGATATCGTAAATGTGGTTCTGGAATAGTTTCGCGTTGCCCACCGGAATTGTGGACTATAGGCAAACATCCGGCAGCAACGGCCTGAACAGCTGTAATGCCAAATGGCTCATTGATAAGGGTATGCAAAAAATATTTAGATTTTTGCAAAAAATTCAATATTTTAGAGAAAGATGCATCTGGGTGGAGATATGTATTTTTTATTTTGTGTTTTTTTATATAGTGCTGACATTGTTGGTAATAAGAATTGTTATTAGCAAAACCAATGATGTGGAAGGGTATATTTGGTAGATATTGAGCTAGTTTAATTTGCTCAAGTTGCCTTTTCTCGGGCGAAAAACGTCCCAGTGTTACAATGGCAAGATCTCGATGTTGGCGTGCTACTTTGAATGCAGTAATGTCTACAGGCGGGTAAATGATTGATGGCTGCATTGGGGAATAGTATTCTTGTTTTAACGCGGTGCATGTGAATTTTGTCATACAAACAATTTTATGGTTTGGTTTTATCTTGCTCAAGCGATATAATTGCCGCTGTAGTACTCGCTGTATCGCCATACGTGACCAAGTTGGAACTTGTTTATTAGGTTGATGAATGTCGGCTACATCTGCCATTACACGACTTTTGCGTGGGTAAAACATATAGGTCAGTATTTTTTTGTTCTCTGGCAAGAAGATTAGACTGTTATTAGTATTGATTAATAAATCATAGGAGAATGTGTAGTGTTTTAGCATTGCGTTAAATAATACGATGGCAAACTCATGAGGCAACTTGGGAACGCGGGGTATAAAACGGTAATTAACTTGAATTTGTTTCCCGTATTTTTCCACTATCTGCTCTGGTTTAAAAGATAAATGGGTAGTAATTATATCTGGTACAATACCAAAGCTATTAAGAATTTCTACAATGTCGATAATAACTCGTAGGCGTCCCCCCAAAATGATGGACGACTGACAGATAGCAATTTTTGGTGTGTGCGGCATTAACACATTTCTCCAAACAAGGATTTTTATAGGTAGCGATGTGATAGTACTTTACCAAAAGCTCTGTGCAAGAGTATTAAATCGTCACGGCGCATTACAATGACGTCGGTTATTTTGAGTGTAGTGATACGTGAGAAGGCAATCAAGAATACTATTGTAGATAACATATAGGATACTGATGAAGCAATTGCTGCTCCAATAATGCCTACTCTAGGAATAAGTAAAATATCTAAAATAAGAGTGATGGTTAGAGAAATAACAGCGCCAATAGTTCCAATTTCTGGATGTCCACTAGCTGACAAATGTGTGGCTAATAACTTGCCTATTCCTAAAAACCATATTCCGGGTATTAAAGCGATTAGTGCTGGGATAGCAGGTAAGTAAGCCGTACCATATAGTAAATAAATTAGGGGATAACTCATAGCCACAATCAACAAGCACATCCCTCCAACTGCAAAAGTAATTATTCGACTTACACGTGCTGTGGTAGCATTAGCCGATTTACTATTTTCTGCACTTGCTACATGGTGTAAAAGTACAATGCTTATTGCGTGTGGAATTTCCCATAATTTTTCTGCTAAAGCGGTGGCAGTAACATAGAAGCCAACTTCACTTGGTGTTAAGAACAAACCAACCAAAAAGACATCTAATCGGTAGTTAAGGAATTGAGCAATATTTCCTGGGTACAAACGCACCCCGAATACAAAATTACGACGCAATGCGCCCCAATCAAACCTTATTTTTTTTTGAATAATTTTTAATACCCACCATATTATCAGAATTGATACTGCTCCAGTAGATAGAATCCAAGAGCCGATTGCCCCACCTATTCCTTGATCTAATATCACAACAAATATAATTACTCCCACGAAAGTAATGAGGGCACGCCATAAAGCTACCATATTATAATACATCATATTACCAGCACTACGTAGAATTTCTTTAAGATAAGCATTTAATTGAATTATTGGTAAAATCAATATGAGCCATCGCACCCATTGTACAGGTATATTATTTTCAAGTAAGTAATTCTGAAAAACAGGCAATAGGGTTGTTAATTCTATTGCAATAATACCGGTCAAGCCTAGTCCAAATGCGGCTATAAATGAGTTGCCAGCCAAAATGGCGAGTTGGTTGGGATTACGTGCGCCATAGTAAACGTTAGCCGAGCCTAATCCGAATAAAACAAGCAATGATGTAACAGTGATGATTAGGAGTAATACGCTGTATGTCCCTTTAAGAGATGGTCCCAATGTGCGTGAGATGATAATGCTGGTTCCCATACTGATTAAAAATAATAGACCACGAGTAAAGAGCGTGATTGAGCTGTCTTTAATTAAGCTGGACATAATAACTCACCTTACGCAGGTGCGGATTTGACAAAATTGAAAGTTTGGGAATTT
>CAZMXX010000394.1:0-3830 GCA_964570315.1 uncultured Anaerolineaceae bacterium
GAAAACGCCAAAGGGTTCCTCTCCGGCAACAAGGAAATCCTGATGGAAATTGAAAATAAATTGCGCGCCGCGCACGGCTTGCCCCCGCTCGCGCCCCTCCCCGCCGCAACCGACACGCCCCCGGTAAAATCGGCGGACACCGCGCCCAAAAAAGCACCGAAGAAGCGTGCCTCCAAGAAAAACCAAGCGCCCGTCGCCACCACAGCGATGTTTTAACCGTGTTGCGCCGGTGTGATTCCCGAAAATCATACCGGCGCGCGCCAAAACATACTAAAATATTTGCATGCTTGCCCGGTGAATGATATAATCCCGATTTGTGTCACCTGAAGGCAGTTTCTGCCTGGCAGGCTGTGCGAATTAAAAAAGTATAGGTAAGGTTAGAACTATGAGCGAAGAAACTCTCGTCCCCAACGAAGCGCCGGAAGCCGGCGTGCCACAGGAGACGCCGCAAGCGTCTGCCGCAGAAACGAATGAAGAAACTGTTGAAAAGCAATCGGCGGAACCCCCCAAAAAAACTTCCAAAAAAGCGAAAGCCAAATATTACATCCCGTTAGAGGTTGACCAGAAGCTCACCGGCAAGGTGAAGACGCTGGCGGATTTCGGGGCGTTCATCGATTTGAACATGGCGATTGACGGTTTGGTGCATATTTCCGAGCTGGCGCGTCGGCGCGTTCAAAACGTGAAGGATGTGCTTTCGGAAGGGCAGGAAGTGACGGTGTGGGTCAAATCGGTTGATACTGAACGTGGTCGGATTGGCTTGACCATGATTAAACCCATTGAACGCCGCTACAGCGACATCAAAGAAGGGGATGTGCTGGAAGGTGAAGTGAAACGCATCGAAGGTTTTGGCGTGTTTGTGGATGTGGGTTTGGAACGCGAAGGGTTGGTGCATGTCAGCGAACTCTCGCATGACTTCGTCAAATCCGCCACTGATGTTGTCTCTGAAGGTGACACGGTGCAGGTTAAAGTGCTGAAAGTGAACGCCCGCAAAAAACAGGTGAACCTTTCCATCAAAGCGTTGCTTGAGCCGCCCGCAAAATCAGATGAAGAACTGGCGAAAGAAGAATACATCATGGAAGAAGTGGATGAAGAGCCGATGCCCACGGCATTCGCCGCCGCTTTTGCCAAAATCGGCACGCCGGTGAAACAACCGCAAAAACGCCGCGTGAAACGCCGAAGACGCAATCGCCGTTTGGACGATGTCATCGCCCGCACGCTGAAAACCACCGGCGAAAATCAGTAATTACGCAAATCATCGAAGACCACCCATTGACGGGTGGTCTTTTTTTGTGCCTCATCCGCCGAAAAGTTGAAGCAGAACGCTCAGCGAAAACAAGCTGAAGGCGGTTGACACCGCCACCGCACTACTGACGAAACGGGTATCGCTGCCAAATTCCTCCGCGAGCACAATGGAGATGACCGCCGTGGGCATACTGGTCTGAATGATGGCGACGTTTGCCGTCATCCCGTGCAACAGCAGCACCCGCACCAGCGCAACGCCGATGACCGGCGCCAGCAGCAGTTTAATCCCTCCGGCGAAAGATACCAGCGGCAATTGTTTCCCCAGTTGCACCCGCGCCAATTGCGCCCCCAAAATCACCAGCATCACCGGCACCGCCGCATTTCCCAACAGCGCGAATGATTTTTCCACCGGCGTAGGCAGGGCAATCACCCCGAAATTCACCAGCAGTCCGGCGAGGAGCGCATAGGGCAGCGGCACGGTCAACACGTTCCGCAGCGATTTCCACACAGATGCCGACCCGCGCGAGGCGAGAAAAATGCCCAGCGTGTTCGCCACAATTGACGTGCCGGTGTAAATAATCACCGCCCGCCCCAGCCCCGTATCGCCGAAGGCAAAGGCGATGAAAGGCA
Source organism: uncultured Anaerolineaceae bacterium (assembly GCA_964570315.1). Lineage (GTDB taxonomy): Bacteria > Chloroflexota > Anaerolineae > 4572-78 > 4572-78 > JANTHQ01. The sequence continues at coordinate 1,873 of CAZMXX010000394.1, forward strand.
AGCCGAAGTTTCCGGCGTTGATTAATGTCCCGGACAGGGTGAATGCGCTGGCGGTCTTTTGGTTGAGATGCATGATTCTCGCCGCCACACCGCTCACCGCCGCCATAGAAAACATCATCAACACGGTGAACGCCAGCAGTTGCCATAATTCCTCCGCCGCCAACGTGGAGCGGCTGACGCTGCTGAAAACCAGCGCGGGACTCGCCAAATAGACCACCATCCGCGACAATGATTTTGTCTCCAGCCGGAAACGTTTGTCCAGCAGAAAACCCAGTCCGGCAATCAAAATGATGGGAAAAAGCACGTTGTAAAATGTCGCCCACATACATTGCCCCTAGCTGCCACCCATGCAAAACGCGGGGTTCACCCCGGCGGCGACCCCGCGAAATCCACGTTTTTCGCCGGTCAATTCAACTTATATTGCAGATAATCCTCGTCGGTTTCATCGTCCGGCAACGCTTCCAAATCGTCATCATCTCCCGGCGACATGAACTCGAACAAAACATCTTCCTCGCCGGAAAACAGAGTCAGCTCGTCCAACGCATCTTCTGCCGTGGTGCGCACGGCTTCATTTTCCGATGATGCCAGTGCCTCCAACATTGATTGCGCCCGCGTGCCGCCGATTTGCCCCAGCGACCAAATGGCGTTTTGCTGAACTTCCGAATCAGGCTCTTCGTTTATCATGCGGATGAGCCGGTCAACCGCGTTTTTGAGCGCCAGTTCGCCGCACGTCCGTGCCGCTTCAAAACGAATCGCGGGGGAGTCGCTGTCCAGTTCGGACAACACTATCTTTCCCCATGCCTGCGCGTCATAGGTGCGCCCCATGGCAAAAATGGCGCTGACCCGCATGCGTTCATCCTCATGGTAATAGGCGGCTTCAATGATGCGATGGATGCCCTCCCGGCTGGAAAATGCCAGCGATTCAACGGCACGGCGCACCACCTCAACCTCTTCCGAAGCGGCACGGACGGTGTCGAGCAGGGCTTGTTCCACCAACTCTTTCACTTCCACGTCCATCTCTTCCAGCTCGCCCAAATAGATGTACTGCCCCAGCGCGGTTGCGGCGGCGGCGCGCACATCGCGGTGCTGTCCCCATTTCAACAGGTAAATGAACGGTTGAATCAACGCCGCGGATTCGTTTTCCCACAGCCCTTTGATTGCCCACGTCTGCGCGCCGGTATCGGTGTCCTGCAACGCGAAAATGAAAATCGGGTCGAAGTTGACTTCAAAACTTTCTTCCGCAATTTCCACCAACTGTTGCAAAATTTTTCGGCGGCGAGCGGGCGGAATGGTCATCCAAATTTCTTCAACGCGCGCCATTTTTTTATCCGTCAACATTGACAGCTCAAACAACAGGGGAATTCGCAACATCGCACTGTCATCTACCAGATGCGCGAGTATGTTTTCAAAATCATCAGTCATCAGATGTTCCCTCCTAGGGCCAGAAAAAGGTGCGGGTTTCGCTCTGTTCACTCACCGGCTCACCGATTTTTTCGCCATTTTCATTGACGGTCACGCGCTCCACAAAGACGTACCATTCATACACTCGCCCCGTACCCTGATCGGCTTTGCCATAATATTGCTCCGCGGGAATGACCCACGACGTGTTTTTGGTGTTTGTGCCGCCGAAAGCGCGTTCGCCGTTTTGCAGCCATGTCATGCGCACGGCGTACCATTCATCTTCCGCCAATTCGCCCGCCGGTTCCCATTTCAGTTCCACCAGTTGATCGCCGGTGAATTGCACCCCGTCTTCCGGCGCCAGAATCACAATCGAGCCGAATCGGGGGGTGGGGGTGGGCGACGGGGTGGCGGTGGCGGTGGGCGCGTTGGGGCGAGTCGGCTCCGGCGGCGGTGTTTCGGTGGGGGTCTCGGTGGGTGTCGGCGCCGGGGGGGACGTCAGCGAGGGCGAGGCGGGGAGAGGCGTCGGGGGGGCGTGGTGGGGGGCGGGGGTGGAGGGG
>CAZMXX010000395.1:0-3823 GCA_964570315.1 uncultured Anaerolineaceae bacterium
TGGGACATCTCCGCCTGAAGGCGGGGGTTTTAAACCCAATTTACAGACAATAAAGTTCAGGCTGAAAACTCAAGCCGACTTAAGTCGGCTTCGGCTTTCAGCCCTGAAATTTATTTCGGGGCAATATAGGGGCAACCCTTGTGGTCACCCAAAATTGGGCAGGGACAAGCCCTGCCCCTACAAATTTCGTTGCACTGTTTTTCGCATACACGAAAATGTTTGTTGATTGTACACTAAGACTCGTCTGAAAAAAGGTTGATTTTTCACCGCAGAGGCACAGAGAAGCAGAGGTTTAAATGTTTTTGAGAGAAAACTGAAAATTGCCGAAAAAGGCGTAGATACCCTTGAATTTTTGGCTCTCAAACCCTATTTTTCTCTGTGCCTCTGTTTCTCTGTGGTTTGATTTTTGAACCTTTTTGCAGTGGAGTCACACTAATGTCTGAAACAAGCGCCTACAGTTTTTCAAATCGCGCTTGGAAGAAGCGCAGGTATTTGGGTTCATAAACCATTTTCAGCCCGCGCGCGCTGTGCCGATTGTCGTACACGGCTTTGACGGCTTCGGCGGTGACATCCATATGCGCCTGCGTGTACACCCGGCGAGGGATGGTCAGGCGCACCAGTTCCAGCTTGGGGTAGCGATGCTCGCCCGTTTCCGGATCTCTGCCGGCGCTGACCACACCCCGCTCCATCGCGCGGATGCCGGAATCGAGGTACAATTCGGCGGCGAGTGTTTGCGCCGGAAATTTATCCTGCGGCAGATGGTCGTAAATCTCTTTGGCGTTCAGGAAAATGGCGTGTCCGCCCACCGGCTGCACAATGGGGATGCCCCAATCAATCAGCAATTCGCCCAAATAACGCACCTGACCCACCCGCGCGCGGATATGGTCATCCTGAAGAGATTCCTCGATGCCAATTGCCAGCGCTTCCATATCGCGCCCAGCCATACCGCCATAGGTGTGCAATCCTTCATATATCACCACCATATTGCGCGCCGCATCGAACACATCGTGGTCGTTCACCGCCAGCCAGCCGCCGATATTCACCAGATGGTCTTTTTTGGAGCTCATCCATGCACCATCGGTGTAGCTGCAAAATTCAAATAAAATTTCGGCGATGGGCTTGTCGGCGTATCCGTCTTCCCGCTCTTGGATGAAGAAAACATTCTCCGCCATACGGGTGGCATCGAGATAAATTTTGATGCCGTACTTGTCGCACAATTGGCGCAACGCCTTCACATTCGCCATGCTTACCGGCTGTCCGCCCGCCATATTCACCGTGCCGGCAAGGCTGACATACGGAATTTTCTCCGCGCCCACTTTGTCGATGAGGTTTTGCAGTTTGTCCAAATCCACATTGCCTTTGAAAGGGTGTTGGCTGGCAGGGTCATGGGCTTCGTCGATGATGACATCCACAAAAGTGCCGCCCGCCAATTCCTGATGCAGGCGGGTAGTGGTAAAGTACATGTTGCCGGGGATGAAATCCCCTTTGTTGATGACCGCTTGGCTGATGAGATGTTCTGCACCCCGCCCCTGATGGGTGGGAACAATATATTTGTAGCCGTAATGGGTTTGGATGGCGTGTTCCAAATGGTAAAAGTTGCGACTACCGGCATACGCCTCATCGCCGAGCATCAAACCCGCCCACTGGCGGTCGCTCATCGCGCTGGTGCCGCTGTCGGTGAGCAAATCAATGTACACGTCTTCAGATTTCAGCAGGAAGGTGTTGTACCCTGCTTCGGCGGCGGCTTGCGCGCGGGCTTCCGCGCTGATCATGCGGATGGGTTCGACCATTTTTATCTTCCATGGTTCCGCCCATGAGCGCCGCCCGAATTGTTGTCCCATTGTTTGAGGAATTTTTTTCGACATAATCTTCTCTCCTGTTGTTTATGAAGCGTTTTTTGCCGCGCCACTCTCGTCTATCGGTAGCGCGGTGGTATATTTGACTTCGCTTAAAACCAAACTAGTGTGAATATGAGCCAAACCGGGCGTGGGTGTCAGGCGGTCAACCACAAAACGTTGCAAATCCTTCCGGTTCCGAACCACCACCTTCAGCAGATAATCGTATTTGCCGGTCACATGGTGGCATTCCAGCACTTCCGGCATAGATTGAATGGCGGCTTTGAAATTCTCCACACTTTGGGAGTGGTGCAATTGCAGGGTCACGTTGATGAAACAGAGCATATCATAGCCCAATTTTTCCCGGTTGAGCAGCCCGGCGTACCCCTGAATGAATCCGCGTTGCTCCAACCGTTTGATGCGGGCGTGTACCGCCGGTGGCGAAAGGTTCACCCGCCCGGCTAAATCCACATTGCTGACGCGCCCCTCGGTTTGCAGGATGCGTAAAATGGCGCGGTCTAAACTGTCGAGCGTGTCTTTTTCTGAATATTCCATCGTGAAAAACCTGTTTTATTGAATGATATTTTGCATTATACCGGAATTACAAAAATAAACAAATCATCGGCGCGGTGATAATGAAGATTACTCACCGGAAATGATATCGTCTTCGTTGCCCGCCATCACTTCATCAATAATTGGAATTTGAGCTATGCGTTATGCCGTTATTTCAGATATTCATGGACATTTGGAAGCCTTGCAAACCGTGCTGCGCGATGCGGCATCGCGCAAGGTGCAACAGTTGCTCTGCCTCGGGGACATTGGGGCAGACCCGTGCGTCGGGCTGGTGCGGGTCAATCGGGCGCAAGCAGTTTTCGGCAATTGGGAGACATCGGGCTGGCGCGGACTTTCGGCACAAAACCGGCAGTGGGTGCTCAATCTGCCGCCGATGCGCCGTTACCATCATTTTTGGGTGAGCCACGCCGCGCCGGGATGGTCGCTCGGCATCACCACCCTTCGGGGCTATTTGGCGCTCAAATCGCCGGCGAATTTTCAGGCGAATTTCCCGTATTTCACCACCGAGTCCGCCGCATTGTGGAACGCCTTTTATGAATTGCTCGGCGCGAATATGCCGCTGTTGCTGCACGGGCATACCCACCGGCAAGCGGTTTGGACATTGGATGAGGATAATCAGTTGGAAAGAAGTACGCCGCGCACCCTGAAACTTGCCCCCAAAACGACGTATGTGGTCGGGGTGGGGAGTGTGGGGTTGCCGAAGGACTCGGCGCTGCCGAGTTACACCATCCTCGACACCGAGACACGCACGCTGGAATTTCTGCGCGTGCCCCACGCCCCGGCGGGGTGACACACGTCGCCGCCGTTCATCCGCCACCGCGCATGGTCTTCCAGTGGAGTTTTTCCAACAGCGCGTCAAGGGTCGTTTCATCGCCGGTGAAATCCACTTCGATGCGCCCCACCACCAGCGAGCCGATGCGGTGCGGTTCACTTTTTCGCAGCGACGCCCGCCATCCGTCGCCGGTCATCACATCGGGTTCGGTCTCCACCGCGCCCAAATCCGCCAGATAATCCTTCATCAACCACAGCGGCACACCGAAAATCCGCTTCATGCGCCACCGCCCACCGGCGGGAAGATACGCACATCGTCGCCGGGCGCAATCACCGTGTCCAGCCCATCCAAATAACGGGCGTCGCGTCCATTCACCAAAAAATGGAACGCCGAGTGCATTTCGTCGCCATTCAAAAAAAGTTTCTCGCGCATAGCGGGATATTGCGCCAGCAGTTCGGTCAAAATTTGGCGCATCGTTCTTTCGTGGTCGCCATTTAAAACGGCTGATTTGCCACCGACGATGTCGCGCAGGGTGGCATACACCTTAATTTCCATCAAGCGTGCCTCCAAAATGATTGGGTGATTGGTATATTGGACTTTGGACAAAGCAACGCCAAAGTCAACAGAAAACAAGTTGATTGAG
>CAZMXX010000396.1:0-3808 GCA_964570315.1 uncultured Anaerolineaceae bacterium
GTGGTACATGAGGCGTTGGAGATGATGTTGTGGTTGGCGGGGTCGTATTGGTCGTCGTTCACGCCCAAAACGATGGTGATGTCTTCATTTTTGGCAGGGGCGGTGATGATAACCTTTTTCGCGCCCGCTTGCAGATGTTTGGCAGCCAGTTCGCCGGTGCGGAAAAAGCCGGTGCTTTCCACCACAATATCCACGCCGAGTTCGCCCCAGGGGAGGTTGGCGGGGTCGCGGTCTGCCAGCACTTTGACCAACTGCCCATCCACCAGCAAACCACCGTCCACCACTTCGATGTCGCCCTCGAATTTGCCGTAGTTGGAGTCGTATTTCAGCAGATGCGCCATCGTTTTCAGATCGCCAATATCGTTGACGGCAACCACTTCCAATGTGTCAGGGTACTTTTCACGGATAACTTTGAACACTTGACGCCCGATGCGCCCAAAACCATTGATACCAACTTTTGTAGCCATGGAGAACCTCACTTTTTTAAGTAATTTATATTGGTTTGCCATAAAAAAACGGAAACACCACGTTTACGCCCGTTTATCGCGTCGTCGCATTTCCGTCTGATACCATTCTATTAATGCCTTTGCCAGTTTCTGCGGGTCGTGCCGCCACGGCTTGGCAGAGTCAATCACGTCCACCGCAATCATATCATAAGCGATTTTATCAGCATGTTGGGGAATCACCAAATTGAGCGACCAACTTGCAGGCAGCGGATGCGCCAAATTGCTGTTCACCAAAATATGGCTGAAAAGGCCGCGCCCCACATGATTTTCCAACGCCGTGATATGGTCATCCAGCGAAAAACCGTCTGTTTCGCCGAGTTGGGTGGCGACGTTGCAGATGTAGACTTTCGGCGCATCGCTGGCGCGGATGGCATGGGCGATATCCGGTATCAGCAAATTGGGCAGCAGGCTGGTGAACAGACTGCCGGGACCGAGCACAATCACATCGGCATCCAGAATGGCGCGGATGGCGCCCGGAAATGCCGCCGGGCTTTCCGGTTGCAGGTAAACCCGCTCAATGGGGTAGGGGGTGTGGGGGATGGCGCTCTCGCCGCGCACCCGCTGCGAGCCGTTTTCGCCCGTAACTTCCGCAAAAAGGGTGACGTTCTCCAGCGTGCCGGGCACAATCTGCCCCCGAATGGCGAGCACGCGCCCGCTTTCCGCCACGGCGCGCTCAAAACTGCCCGTCACCCCCGCCAATGCGGTGATGAACAAATTGCCGAAGCTGTGCCCTTCCACCCCCGCGCCCGATTCGTCATCCGTCCGTTTGGCGAAACGATATTGAAAGAGTTGGGTGGTCAGCGCGTCATCATCTGCCAGCGCGGCGATGCAGTTGCGGATGTCGCCGGGGGGCAAAACGCCGAGCGACTCGCGCAGCCGCCCCGAAGAGCCGCCGTCGTCCGCCACGGTCACAATGGCGGTGATATTGTCGGTGTGTGCTTTCAGCCCGCGCAGCAGGGTGCTCATCCCCGTACCGCCGCCAATGGTGACGATTTTCGGTCCTTTGCGGCGGTATCGCGCGCGATGAAGTTGCTCCGCCAGCGCGGCGGCATCCGGTTCGCCGGGGACGAAGGCTTGCCAGATGGTTTGGTTCAATTGAAAGAGCGCCCAGCCCACAATCCCCACGCCGATGCCGCCGAAAATCGCCGCCCGCAACCAGCGCGGCAGGGCTTGCAACGCGAGCACTTTTATCCACACCGGATACCCGCTGAGTTCATACAAGTTTCGCAGATACAGCGCGCCACCAAGCGCCAGAAAGATTATCCCCAAAAATAAAAGGAGCACCCAGCGTTTGATGCCCATACCGGGCGTCAGCCATCGAGATAGTGTTTTCAGTGATTTTGCCATTTTTAGCCATCGGCGTTCAGCCTTCGGTTTTCAGCATTCAACTGATTGCTGATTGCTGACCGCTGATTGCCATTATATCATGTTTCCTCAATACGCAATACGCCGCACGTATGGTATAATTCGCCCTATGAAAAAACGTGCATTGATTTTCGGTATTTTCATTTTTTTGCTGATGGGCTTGCCGGCGCGGGTGTATCGCGCCGAGATAAAAACCGTCCTTTTTCACGTCACCGGGGAAGAAGAACCGCTGAAACAGCTTTCCGGCGGGGTGCAATATCTGTTCACCCGCCTGCAACCGCCGCTCAAAACCGCCGATATGGTTCCGGTACAATATGCGGATATGGCGCCATACGGGGTGAACACGTTTTTGCAACAGGAAGTAGAGCCGGAAAAGCGTGAACTGGCGATGAAGATGGTCGCCGATGCCGGTTTCAAGTGGATTCGGCAGGAATTTCCGTGGGAAGATATTGAGATTCACGGCAAGGGGGATTTTGAAGACCGTCGCCATGAACCCGCGCAATCGGCGTGGAATAAATACGACCAGATTGTGGATTTGGCGGAAAAATACGACATCCAAATTATGGCGCGCCTGAGCAATCCCCCCGCGTGGAGTCGGGCGCAGGGGAATGAAGTCGGCGCGTTCGCCCCGCCGGATGATGTTCGCGATTATGGCGATTTTGTGGAAGCGGTGGCACGGCGGTACAAAGGGCGCATTCACGTGTACCAAATTTGGAACGAACCGAACATCTACCCGGAATGGGGGCTGTATCCCATCAGCCCGACGGAATATGTGGCGCTGTTGAAAGAAGGGTATACCCGCATCAAAGCGGTTGACCCCGATGCCATCGTGGTGATGGGCGCACTGGCGGCAACCATCGAAGTTGACCGCCAGCGGCGCGAGGGCATCAGCCCCGGCGGGTTGACCGATGCGCTCTTTTTGCAACAGGTGTACGATGCGGGCGGCGGCGATTACTTCGATGTGCTGGCGATGCAGGGTTACGGGCTGTGGAGCGGTCCCTTCGACCGCCGCATGCAACCGCGCGTGTTGAATTTCTCGCGCCCGCTGTACATCCGCGACGTGATGGTGCGCAATGGCGACGCGCACAAGCCCATTTGGCTCAGTGAAATGGCGTGGAATGCCACCCCGCCCAGCAGCGGGATTCCGCCCATTTACGGGCAGGTATCGCCGGAAAAACAGGGCGAATATGCTGTGCTGGCGTATGAACGCATCCAAAAAGAAATGCCGTGGATTGGCGTGGGGTTTTATTGGTTTCTGAAACAAGCCACCGACCAAGAATTGAAAGACGGCAATCCACAGTATTTTTTCCGCCTGCTGGAACCGGATTTCACCCCGCTGCCGGTGTACGATGCGCTGAAAGCCGCCAACACCCAACCGCCGGTGATGTTCAAAGGCTGGCATCAGGAAAACCATTGGGCGGTACGGTACAGCGCGGGCTGGCGGGCGCAGAAAAATGCCGATGCGGTGTTCGGTGGGGTGATGGGCGCAGATAGGGCGGGGGAAACGGTGACCTTCACGTTTGAAGGGAAGTCGCTCACACTATCAGCCATCCCCGGCGATGCCCGCCTTGCGGTGAAAATTGACGGACACCCGCGCACGGAAACCGTCCCCATCACGCAAAACAAAATTCGCCTTTTTCGGGGATGGAAATCTGCCCGGCACACGGTGGAACTCACCCTGATGACCGATTCGACATTGGAAATTGACGGGTTTATTGTGGAATGATGGGCGCATAAACCATGATGATGCGCCGCCATCAATACCCATGTCCACAAAACAGATGCGTGTACGGCGGTCAGCTTTCAGCCCTCAGCAAAGCTGATAGCTGACCACTGATAGCTCAATTCCAAAACAGCTGAAGATTGGACTTTTGACAAACCACTTTAAAGGAACGGTCAAAATTTGATAAAAATAAGGAACTGCGTCAAAAGTAGTG
>CAZMXX010000397.1:0-3800 GCA_964570315.1 uncultured Anaerolineaceae bacterium
CATTCGTCATTCGTCATTCGTCATTCGTCATTCGTCATTCGTCATTCGTCATTCGTCATTAAAGCATAGTTGATTCGCCGAAATTGTCAATTGCGCTCCTTTACAAAACGTGTTGTTTATGTTAAATTCCCCTCTATGAAACGAACAGCCTTCCTTTTAATCGTCTTTTTCATCAGCCTGTTAACCCTGCCGACCGCGCGCGCGCAACCACCCCGCCCCGACCCCCGCTTCGGCATTGTGGAAAGTTACACCGACCCCGCCGCCGCCACGGAAGCGGGCGCGGGCTATACCCGCATCATCCTGCGCTGGGATGTCATTCAACCCGCCGGACGTGACGATTGGAAACCCGCCAACGTCCCCGACCCGCTCATCGAAACGGCGCTGGCATCGGGGCGGGAGGTGGTGGCGGTATTGATTGGCACGCCCAACTGGGCGAGTATGGGGGTGAATGATGCTCGCGCGGTACCGGACATGGAAGCGTGGGGAAATTTCACCAAACGGGTGGCGCAACAATATCGGGGACGCATCAAAACGTGGATCATCTGGAATGAGCCGGATGTGTGGGATATGGCACATCCCGGCAGCACGTGGCTCGGCACAGAAGAAGATTATTATCGCCTGCTGAAGGTGGCGTATGATAATATCAAATCGGTTGACCCCTCGATGCAGGTGTTGCTCACCGGCTTGACCTACCATTGGGATGCGCAATACAATCGTGAGCAGTACCTTTCCCGCCTGCTGAAAATTATCACCGCCGACCCCGATGCGGCAGCGCGCAATTATTATTTCGACGGGGTGGTCTTCCATTTGTATTACAAACCGCGCCAGATGTTCGATATTCTCACCGAAGTGCGGGCAATGCTCAACAGTTTCGGCGTGGGCGATAAACCCGTCTGGGTGAATGAAACCAACGCACCGCCCACCGACGACCCGCTGGAACCGCCGTGGGCAACGCCGCATTTTGTTGTTTCGACGGCGGAACAAGCGAATTTTGTCATTCAGGCGTATGCGCTGCTGATTGCCGGGGGCGCGGAACGGATTGAATTTTACAAAATGAAAAACTCGCTGGAACACCCGGAGGATATTGAACCGTATGGGCTGGTGCGGTCGGATGGCACACGCCGCCCCGCCTTCGACGCTTTTCGGGTGGTGACGCAGTATTTCGCCGGATATACCGACTATGAATGGATCCATGAAGGCAGCGTGTATATGGTCACGCTCAATCGGGGGGATAAAACGACGACGGTTTTGTGGAATATCGCGCGGCAGGATACCACCTTCACCCTCAACGCCATTGCGCCGGAAGGGATGCTGGTGGATGAAACGGGCAACACTCAAACTATCCGCGCGGTTGACGGCGCATACAGCATCGTGCTGCCTGGCGCAACCTGTTCGGCGGGCGATTGTTTCATCGGTGGTGCGCCGCGTCTGCTGGTGGAAAACGGTTCGCCGAGTCAGCGGGCATCGCTCATTCCGCTGGCGACCAACACCCCCACACCGACCCCACAGCCCACCGCCACAGCGACGCCCTCCCCTACCCCAACGCCGCAATTGATGCCCACTGCCACCAAACCGGCGCAACCGGCAACTGCCGGGGCGAACATCCCCCCCCCGCAAGCCACAGTAGCGGCAACCGCTCGCCAAACCGCCCCGACGGCAACACCCACCGTTCAACCATCATACGTGCCCACCAACCTCAGTATAGCGCAACTATTCACCCCCACCCGCGTGGTGATGCTGGTGGTCTTCGGGGCAATTTTATTCACCGTGATTTACGTCATTCAATATCGGTTGTGGAGTCGGTGGCGGCGGTAACCGGCGAATCATACGGGGCGATGGGCAGCGTAAACGAGAATGTCGCCCCCTCCCCGTCAATGCTCTGCGCCCAAATTTCGCCGTGGTGTGCATCCACCAGTCCTTTGGCAATGGTCAAGCCCAAGCCGGTGCCGGAAATGCCTCGGATGCCGTCCCGTTCCGCGCGACTGAAGCGGTCAAAAATCACGGGGAGTACCGCCTCCGGAATACCGATGCCGGTATCAATCACATCCAACTGCACCATTTTTTCATCGTTGGCGAAATCAATTTTCACTCGCACCGTGCCGGTTTCAGGGGTATACTTCACCGCATTATTCAACAAATTGATGATAATTTGCGCCACCCGTTTGGCATCGGCGTACACCGTGGTCTCCGGTGGAATGCGTCCATCGAATGCAATGGAAATGAGCTTGCCGCGCGCCTGTGGTTCTACCGTGGCAATGGCATCTTGCACAATGGGGATAATCGGGGTATGTTCCGGCACAATCTTCAATTTTCCATCCTCAATTCTAGAGACATCAAGGATGTTTTTCACCAAATCAATCACCCGATTGCTGTTGGTGTAAATCGCATCAATCTGCCGGCGCTGGTCGTCCGTCAATGATGCATCTCGGCGCAGTAACCCCGTATAACCGATGATGGCGGTGAGTGGACTGCGCATCTCATGATTCACAATGGCATAAAAAGTGGTTTTTGTCTGGTCGAGTTGTCTTAAATCATCGTAAGCTTTCTGCAAATCGGCGGTTCGTTCTTCAACTGTCTGCTCCAATTGATCCATCTGTTTTTTCGTTTGTTGAACATATAACCGCACTGAATACACCGTCATCGCAATGGGGATGAAAAATACCGCCACCCCCACATAGCCCGCAATTTGAAAGGCATAAGCCATACCGCCGCCGCCAATAGCCATCGTCAGAATATTGATGGGCACCAACCATGACGCATTCCGATGCCATATTGTCATAGGTGATTCTCCTGTTTGAATGGCAACCGCCCCGATAACCAGCGCAGCATTGGCAAACTCCAATACAAACGCAGCGATTACAATTGGCAGCAAATTGGAAACCGAATCAATCTTGCCTAACGTTCCTCCCAAACTCAGATATACCCAACCGGCAATTGCCGCCGGAATACCCAACGCCGCCATATTGAACAATATTCGTTGCACCAGTGTGGATTGTCGTTGCCGCTTTCTTTTTTCAAGGAACAATGCCACTGTAACTATTATTCCACCGCTACTCGCAGCGACTGCGCCCACATATGGACCAAACAACAACAACGCTGCAAAAGTCACCGCCGATGAAATGGAAAACACCATTTCGGAAGCAAATAAACTGCTTTTAGTCAACAACTCCGCAGTAATCACCAAACCAACAAAAATAAAAACTGCAGGATTATGGGGGAAAACGTCAGCAACTGCCCCAAATAACAACAATACGCCTAGAAAAGAAACGCTCCAAAGATAGAACTTTAAAATTTTTGATTTGGATGTGGAGATAATTGTCATTTAGGCATCCTACCTTTTTGTATAAATATCATTCCATTGATTACGGGATAAATTCATTGTACTGATATTCCAACGAAAAAGCAACAAAAAAAGACCGCCAATCGTCAATTGGCGGTCTGACATAGTTTCAATTAACCTTAAGCTTCCTTAAAGTAAATATTCCATACAACGAAACTATGTATACTTTTGCTAGCCATCCCAAACCCAAGCTCTGTGTCTTCTGGTTTGTCTTTCTGCAAACCTCATATCCTAAATCACCTGCCTCTACACGACAATTAACCGTCGTAAATATAGCCTGTTGTTCTGACGTTTTCAACTTTTCTAACTTTCATTCTTAGGTTCCTCCTTTATCAAGAATATTTTCGTGTTACCCGGCTAGCAGTAAACCAATTTATGGTTTGGGAGTAACATAACCCCGTTTTAAGTTAGGCAAGGTGTCCCGCGCATAGGCGTAAAGCAACAATCCCCAGTATAAAAT
>CAZMXX010000398.1:0-3775 GCA_964570315.1 uncultured Anaerolineaceae bacterium
CGGCGTGTGCGTGCAACCGGCCTGCGGGTCGCAGTCGTCGGTGGTGCAGACGTCGGCGTCATCGCAGGAGACCAGCTCGTGGGTGCAGCCTTGCCCGGGCACGCAATCGTCCGTGGTGCAGGCATCGCCATCGTCACAGACGATCGGCGTGTGCGTGCAACCGGCCTGCGGGTCGCAATCGTCGGCCGTGCAGGCGTCGGCGTCGTCACAGGCGATCGGTGCGTGGGTGCAGCTAGCCTGCGGGTCGCAATCGTCGGCCGTGCAGGCGTCCCCGTCGTCGCAGGACAGCGGAGCACCTCCTTGGCAGGTGCCCTGCACGCAGGTGTCGTCGGTGGTGCACGCGTCGTCGTCGTCGCATGGGCCGGTCGTGGGCGTGTGCTCGCAGCCCACCGCCGGGTCGCAACCGTCGGTCGTGCAGGGGTTGCCGTCGTCGCAATCGTCGCCGGTGGCGCAGGGGCACGCGCTCGCGTCGTGGACGCACCCTTGCGTGGGCTGACAACTGTCGGCTGTGCAGGGCAGGCCGTCGTCGCAGTCCACCGGTGCGTGCACGCAGCCCTGTGCGACGTCGCAGTCGTCGATGGTGCACGGGTCGCCGTCGTCGCACCCCGCCGGCGCGCCCTGGCAGCTTCCGAGCCCGTCGCAGGCATCGTCGATGGTGCAGGGGTCGTCGTCATCGCACGGTGTTCCCGCAGCCACGGCTGTCGGCTGGCACGTGCCCTGCTTGCAGACGCCGACCGTGCAAGGATTCGTGTCGGCGCAATCGTCGTCGCTGGCGCACGCACAGCCACTCCAGTCGTGGGTGCACTGCCCGTTCTCGCACCCGTCGGTCGTGCAGGCCACCCCGTCTTCGCAGTCGATGGGCTCCGCTACGCACCCCTCGGCGGTGCACGTGTCGGTGGTGCAGAGGTCGCCGTCGTCGCAGTCGACGGGCGCATGCACGCAGCCCTGGGCCGGGTCGCACGTGTCGGTGGTGCAGGGGTCGCCGTCGTCGCAGTCGACCGGGATGCCCGCGCAGGTGCCTGCCTCGGTGCACACGTCGCCCGTCGTGCACTTCCCGTGGACGTCCTCGCACGGCGCGCCGACCTGAACGCTCGTGGTGCACTGGCCCTCAGGTCCGCATAACGTCACCGTACACGGGTTGTCGTCGTCGCAGTCGGCATCGGCGCTGCAAGCGCAACCGGTATGGTCGTGTACGCAATCGCCCGAAGCCGCGTCGCACCCGTCCGTGGTGCAGGCGACCCCGTCGTCGCAGTCGACCGGGTCGCCAGTGCACTGGCCCGGTGCCGTGCAGCGGTCCGCCTCGGTGCAGGGGTTGCCGTCGTCGCACGGTTGGTCCACCACGCCGCGGTCCTCCATGCACCAACCTTCCAGGCACACCGTGCAGGGCCGTCCGGCCGCCGTGCAGTCCGCATCGGTCTCGCAGGCCACGATGCCGCCGGTCGGGCAGCCCGCGACGACCTGCACACAGACGCTGCCCGCGGAGGGGTCCGCGGCGGGGCAGCACAGGTAGTCGGCCAGGCAGTTGTTGTCGGTGTCGCACTGGTCGCCGAGCCGAGGGACGTCGCCAAAGCAGCCGGCCACCAGCAGGCCGCAGGCCAGCAATGCGCCAGCACGGGCGGTGGAACCAACCCGCCTCCCCTGCATCGCCCGCCTCCGAGTGCTCGCTTCCGCCCCTGGTCCTTCTCTCGTTGACTGCGCGCAGCAAGGCGCCTGCATCGCCCGCCTCCGAGTGCTCGCTTCCGCCCCCTCGGTGCCGGGGCCGCCGGTCTCCTCAGGCACACGAATGCGCTGGGTGCCTGTGGGGCGAGACGCTATCACCGCGATCGCGCGAGGGTCAAGCGGGCGGCGCCTCCAGGATCCGCCACCTACTCCGGGACGCGATGGTCGAGGGGCCCAGCGAGGGGGCAGATCATCTGGCGGCGGGGCTGCGAGGGGGCCAACTGCGCTCGGACGCGGTCGATGTGGCGTCGGCGCGAGGCGGTAGCGCCGTTTGAGTGTGGTTCGAGGTGGGCTGGCGATACACCAGTAGATTGCGGTGCGTGCCTGCGTGCACCGACCCGCAGCTCGTTGAGGCGGCTGCGTGCCTCAGCGAGGCGGGCCGTGGGCGAGCTGGGCGATACGCTGACGCGCCTGGACCAAGACCTGCGCAGCGGCTTGATTGCCGGCGAGCCGCACGACCAGACCGCGGGCATGGTCGACGACCCGGCCGGCGACACGGATCAGCGCGTAGCGCAGTGCCTTGAGGCGACTGTGCGCCCAGCGGTCGCCAAGCACCAACGCTTTCATGATGGCGACCAGGTTGAAGGCGATCATCACGATGAGCCACCACGCTGCATTGGCGCCGAAGCGAGCCGACGGCATGTGCCCTCCGGCCAAGTCGTTCTTCATCACCGCGTGCACCTGCTCGCTGTGGCCGCAGCGCTGTCGGTACCACCAGATCAGTTCGTCGCCTGGAATCGTTCGGTTGGTCACGATGGCGGTCAGCTTGTATCGGCGCGCACCGAACGTCATCGTCGGAAACGGCAGCGTGGGCGGCTCAACACCGGGCAGGGCTTGTTGCGGCAACGGCTCGCGGATCGCCAAGAACCGATACTGCGGACCGTCCTTGGTGCGAGCCGCCTCGTTGGGCACGTAGCACAGCTCGGCCCACTGTTGGCCGGTATCGATACGGTCGCCGTCCACATCGCGATATAGGGGCTTCCACTGCGACTCAGGCACCTGTGCGGCGGCCTTCTTGAGCTCGGATGTCACGTCGGCTCCGACGGCGAATTCGATGACCCCGAAGCGTTCATTGCGGCCCTCGGCACAATACTTGAGCAAGGCCCACTGGTAGCCGGCGGTGTCCGAGCGGAGCCGCACGGTACGTACAGATGCGGGCAAACAGTCCAACGCCTCCTTGAGTACGCGCAACTGCTGGTAGCCCGCTGGCACGTTGCCATCTCGAAGCTCCGAGTGCAGCACCATCCTGAGCTCGGCCCAGTAGGTCGTCAGCGGTTGGTAGGCTGGATAGCCCTTGTAGCAGTACAGAGCGCTGTCCGAGTAGCTGCGCACCAGCGTGGCGTCTTGGTCCAGCGTAGCGACCTGCTCGTCAGTGTGCTGGTGGGCAAACTCGACCAGGTCGGCGTTGACTCGCAGCAGCCCCCGCAGTGGCGCCTTGGCCTCCGGCACCACTGCCTGACCGTGCCGACGCTGTTGCTCGTGCTCCTCGTCGTTGAACTGCGCCAGGTAACGGCGTACCGCAGAAGGTGACGGCACTGCGCGTCGTCTCTGCTTGCGCCATCGTCGCACCAGCTCGCGCCGCTGTCGGCGCGGCAGTGCCAGCATTCGCGCCTCGACGTGTCGCAACACGCGTGCGAACCCCTCATCGGCCTCAAGCACCTGCAGGTCGTCGACACAGCTTCCCCCGGCCACGTTGAGCAGCACCAGCGCCAAGACGATTCGAGCGTCGCTCCAGCCCTGGTCGCCCTGGCGCACCTTGACGTGCCTATCGACCGATTCGGCGAGCTTGGTGGCGGTTGCCAGATCCAGATACGGCAGCATTCCTGCCATTGCGGTCATGCCGCTGCTGTTGCGGTCAACCTCGTACTGGAAAGGAAGGACGCCTTGTGCCATGCTTCGATCACCTCGTTGGTGAAGGTTCAGCTCTTCACACCGGACCTTTAACACCTTGGATCTCAAGGGCCAACGAGGTGTCTCCCTTTTTTTGATGCCGGATCGGGGGCCTCGGATGTGCGCGTCGCTTGTAAGCGTTCACGGTTCGCAAGGGAAGCCACGG